>JAJHPN010000388.1 GCA_020890855.1 Candidatus Contendibacter sp.
ACCCGGCCCGGCAATACCCCCGGCACTCCGCCCAACAGCGTCCCGCTGCCCCCTTGGGATTTTTCCAGACACCGCGCTCCGGCCTGAATCGCCATTCGTCCGGCGACTTCGCTCATCGGGGCCAACAGTGGCAAGCGGCCCTGCGCGTCGGTAACGGTTTCATAGGCAATCGCGGTGCAGCCGGAAGCCAGCAAACCCTGAGCCTGCACCGGATCGGGAGCCAGATGCAGGTAGGTGAACAGGATGTGGCCGGGCTGCAAGCGGGCGCACTCAGTCGGTTGCGGCTCCTTGACCTTGACGATCAACTCGGCTTCCGCAAACACCGCTTCAGCCGAAGCGGCAATGCTCGCGCCAGCTTTCCGGTAAGCCGCATCGTCCAGACCAATGCCCGCACCCGCGCCGGTTTCAACCAGCACGGCATGGTCTTGCCGCACCGCCTCCCGTACTCCGCCAGGCGTCATGCCAACCCGGTACTCATGAGTTTTAATCTCTTTCGGCACCCCAATCAGCATGAATTTCTCCTGAAGCAGTGAGCCAGACAGCAGTCCGGCTATCAAAATTCGAGTTTTATCAGGATCCGGCAGTCATCAGCGCAGTTGCCGGCCGGGCGGCAACCTGGCGTTGGGTTCGGGCGTCAATGACGTTCTTGATCGCAATCAGGCAGCCCAGGCCGATGAATGCGCCGGGCGGCAGAATCGCCAGCAAAAACCCGCGATAATCAGGAATCAGATGCAGGGTCAGGGATGTTCCCCACTCGCCAAACAATAATTCCGCCTGACTAAATAGCGTTCCTTGTCCCAACACTTCCCGAATCGCACCTAGTAAAACCAGCGCCAGCATAAAACCGAGTCCAGTGGCAATGCCATCGACTGCCGATTTCGCCACGCCATTCTTGAAAGCGAAGGCTTCAGCGCGACCAATGACGCAGCAATTAGTTACGATCAGCGGAATGAAAATACCCAGCACTGTGTACAATCCCGGTAGAAAAGCGTGCATCGCCAATTCAACGGCAGTCACGGCGCAGGCAATCACCACCACAAATACCGGAATCCGTACTTCGGGGCGCACCAGTGGACGAATCAGCGAAATAGCGACGTTGCACATTAGCAACACCAGGGTTGTCGCCAGTCCCAGGCTGAGACCATTGACCACTGAATTGGAAGTTGCCAGCAGCGGACATAAACCCAGGAGCGCCACCAAGCCGGTATTCTGGGTCCACACGCCGTTTTGGAGAATTTGCCGATAACTCACTTCGATCATGGCGATACCACCTTTAACCTTTGGCTTTTACAAACAACGCTTCCTGATGAGTCTGGACATACTCCAGAAACTGGCGGGTTGCTTTCACTACCGCTCGCGGCGTCACGGTCGCTCCGGTAAATTGATCAAATGCGCCGCCGTCCTTTTTGACTTTCCAGCGCTCCAGCGGTGGATTTTCGAGCGACTTGCCGGCAAAAGCCAGAATCCACGGTGAGCGTTTTTCATCAATGCCATCGCCCAGTCCCGGCGTTTCCTTGTGCGCGAGCACGCGCACGCCGGCCAGCGTCCCATCCGCATAAACGCCAATCAATAGCTGAATCGGCCCGCTATAACCATCCGGGGCGTAGGGCGTGGCAAACAGCGCCACGGGCTGACCATTTTTACGGGCGCGATAAACCGTGACCGGCTGATTCGTGCCCAGCCACTCTGGAGCGACAACTTCAATGGCGTCTTCAACGACCCGGTTATCGTAGCGATCCGCCGGCACCAGCTGATTGAGACTGGTTTCCAGCGCCGCTTGTTGCGCTTTAGCGATGATGTCCTTGGTGCTGGTGTAGGTCACGGCGACTAAACCTGCGCCAACCACCGAAAAACCAGCCAAAATCAGCGCCGCCATGCCCATGCTGCGAAAGATCGTCTTCATGACGGCTTCTCGCCGAACACTCGGGGCCGGGTGTAGAGATCAATGGTCGGCGCGGCGATGTTCATCAGCAGCACTGCAAACGCGACGCCATCGGGATAACCGCCAAAACCGCGAATGACATAGATCAGAATGCCGACTCCCGCCCCGTAAATCAGTCGTCCACGTGGCGTTGTGCTGGCGGTGACCGGATCCGTGGCGATAAAAAACGCGCCAAAAATGACCGCGCCACTCCAGAGATGAAACCACGGCGGCGCGTAATGCTGTGGGTCAATCAGATAGAACACGGTAGCCATGACCGCCAGCCCGCCTAATAGTCCAGCCGGAATCTGCCAGGCGGCGGTGCGGGTGTAGACCAGCCACAGTCCGCCAGCCAGAAAACCGGCCGTAACCCATTCCCAGCCCTGCCCGGCGACAATGCCAAACACTGGACTGTTGCGAATTTCAGCCACCGTCTGTCCCAGGCCAAGCTTGGTGCGGAGCACATCCAGCGGCGTTGCTCCAGTCAGCGCGTCTATCGGGAGACTCCCAACGCCGCCGAAAATAATCTGGAGTGTATCCAGCAGACCGAGCGCATGAGACTGACCCATTCCGTGCGGAATCAGCCAGGCGCTCATTTCGCGGGGAAAGGAAATCAGCAGCGCGACATAGCCGATCATCGCCGGGTTGAACGGGTTATAGCCCAACCCGCCATACAGATGCTTGGCGACCACAATCGCCGCCAACACACCGATCACGGTCAGCCACCACGGAGCCAGCGGCGGCAAGGCGACCGCCAGCAGCCAGGCCGTGACCACCGCGCTGTAATCGCCCAAATGCAGAGCCAGCGGTTTGCCCCGGATGGACAGCATCACGGCTTCCGCACCCAGCGCCACGGCAGTCGCCAGCGCCAGATTGATCAGGACGCCCCAGCCGAAAAACCAGACCAGTGCGGCGATGCCGGGAATCATTGCGTACAGCACCCGGCGCATCACCTGGCCGACACTGGTGTGCTGAAGAATATGCGGCGAAGTCACCGTCTTGAAGCGCATGGTGATTTAGCCTTCTGGATGCCCCTCACCCTTGGCGGGAGAAGGGGCGGGGGTGAGAGGATCTGAATGCGGGTTGGTGGAGGCAACTGCGGGTTCAGGCCGCACCGGCGCTTTCTGCCGCAGTTTGGCCTCACGTTCCTGTTTTTCGCGCTCCAGCCGCTCCATCCGGGCCTGATGACGCTGCCGGGCCTGTTCCGCCCGCTGCTTCTCCTTCTCCTTCGCCCAGATTTCATTCTTGGCGTAGCGGTAGTACTGCACCAGCGGGATATGGCTCGGACAGACATGGCTGCAACAGCCGCATTCAATGCAACTGAACAGGTGGCAATCCCGCGCCTGGTCAAATTCCTTGGCGCGGGCGTGCCAGTAGAGTTGCTGCGGCAGCAGGTTGGCCGGACAAACGTCCATGCAGGCGCCGCAGCGGATGCAGGGCAATACCGGCAGTTCCGGAGCCAGTTCCGCCGAGCCGGCGGCGAGCAGGCAATTGGCGGCCTTGGTCACGGGCGCATCGTCGCTGTGCAGGGCGAAACCCATCATCGGCCCGCCCATGATCAGCCGTTCGACATTCTCCCGATAACCGCCGCATTGCTTAATCAGTTCCGCGAAAGGCGTGCCGATCAGCGTTTCGAGATTGCCGGGCCGGTGAACCTGACCGGTGACGGTGACCACGCGGGAAAGCATCGGCTCGCCGCAATTGATGGCGCGATGCACGGTGTAAGCAGTGGCGACGTTGAAGCATTGCACGCCGACATCGACCGGCAGTCCGTCCACCGGGGTTTCCTTGCCCGTCAGCAGCTTGACCAGTTGTTTGACGCTGCCGCTCGGATAGCGAGTCGGCACGGGCCGCACTTCATAACCGGTTCCGGCGCAAGCCGCCGTCATCGCCGCTATCGCTTCCGGCTTGTCGTCCTCAATGCCGATCAGCACTTCCTGCGGCTCCAGCAGGTGCGCCATGATCTGCAAACCGGCGACAACCTCAGCCGCCCGTTCCCGCATTAAGCGATCATCGCAGGTGATCCACGGCTCACACTCCGCGCCATTCAGCATCAGCGTCGCCAGGGGTTCGCTACGACCCGCCAGGTTTAGCTTGACCGCGCTCGGAAACCCGGCGCCGCCCAGCCCGACCACGCCGGCATTGCGAATCGTTTGGCGCAATTCACTCGGATGCAGCCGGCGATAATCCACCGGTTCCCGGTCAATCCAGCGCTCTTCTCCATCGGTTTCAATGGTTACGCACAGATCGGATAAACCGGAGGGATGGGGAACCGGTTGCTGATCAACCGCGCTCACTACCCCGGAAGTGGGCGCATGAATGGCGGCGCTGATGTAGCCGTCCGGCTGGCCAATCATTTGCCCCTTTAATACTCGATCGCCAGGCTGCACCAGTGGTTTAGCGATCGCGCCAATGTGCTGGCGCAGCGGCACGGTCAATCGGGGCGGTAAAATCCCCGCCTGAATCGGGGTTTGGTTCGATTCGGTTTTGTGGCGGACGGTTTTTAGTCCGCCGTGAAACGGGAACAAGGCGCTCATGCAGCGGCTTTGACTTCAACGGCAGGATAAGTCCACTTCCAGGTCGTAATACTCGGCGCAAACGGGATCATATGGATACAGTCCACCGGACATGGCGCCAGACAGAGTTCGCAACCAGTGCATTCCCGCGCGATGACCGTGTGCATGTGTTTGGCCGCGCCGACAATGGCGTCCACTGGACAAGCCTGAATACACAAGGTGCAGCCAATGCAATTTTGCTCGTCAATCACCGCCGCCATTTTCGGCTTTTCCACGCCACTGGCCGGATCCAGTGGTTTGGGATCGCGACCCAATAATTCGGCGAGTGCGGCAATTCCGTTCTGCCCACCCGGCGGACAGAGATTAATATCAGCTTCGCCAGCGGCAATGGCCTCTGCATAGGGGCGACAGCCGGCATAGCCGCATTGCCCGCATTGGGTCTGTGGTAATACCGCGTCAATCTGTTCGACGATGGGATCGCCTTCCACCTCAAACCGGATGGCGGCGAATCCCAACAGCAAGCCGGACGCCCCAGCCAATAATCCTAATGCCATAACCGCAATGATCATAACCTTATCCTCGCACCAGACCGGCAAAACCCATAAACGCCAGCGACATCAGTCCCGCGGTGATCAGCGTAATCGCCGGGCCGCGAAAATGCACTGGCACGTCCGCGACCGCAATCCGTTCCCGCATTCCGGCAAACAGCACCATGATGAGGGAAAATCCAACCGCTGCGCCAAATCCGTACAGCGCCGAGGCGATAAAATTATGCCGGGCCTGCACATTCAACAGCGCCGCCGCCAGCACCGCGCAATTTGTCGTAATAAGTGGCAGATAAATTCCCAGAGCCTGATACAGCAGTGGGCTGGTTTTATGCACTACCATTTCGGTGAATTGCACCACCACAGCGATGACCAGAATAAACGCAATGGTGCGGAGATACTCCAGACCCAGCGGAATCAACAAGTAATGGTCCGTCAGATAAGCGCAAATTGCCGACAGGGTGAGTACGAAGGTCGTCGCCAAACCCATGCCGATGGCGGTTTCCACCTTGCGGGAAACGCCCATAAACGGGCATAACCCCAGGAATTTCACCAGAACGTAGTTATTAACCAGGATCGTGCTGAGCAGAATCAGGGCATATTCTTTCATGGGGAGCGGGATTCAGGATGCAGCCGGTTGACCATTTAACAATAGAAACTCCATCAGCGCCTTTTGGGTGTGCAACCGATTCTCGGCCTGATCCCAGACCCGGCTTTGCGGCCCGTCAATCACCTCGGCGCTGACCTCTTCGCCTCGGTGCGCCGGCAGGCAATGCAGAAAAATCGCGTCGGCTTTGGCCTGGGCCATGACGGCGGCATTGACCTCATAGCCAGCGAAATCCCGCGCCCGCCGCCCCTGTTCCTCCTCCTTGCCCATGCTCGACCATACATCCGTCGTCACCACATCCGCATCTTGAGCGGCGGCCAGCGGATCGCGCAACAACACTGCCCGGCCCGCGGCCTGCTGCAATAACCCGGCATCCGGCTCGTAACCGGGCGGAACCGCGATCCGCACCAGAAAATCGCCTTGAATGGCAGCGCTAAGATAGCTATTGCACATGTTGTTGCCGTCACCGATCCAGGCCACGGTGCGCCCCCGCAGTTCGCCGCAATGCTCGATCACGGTCTGGAGATCGGCCAACAACTGGCAGGGATGGTTGTAATCGGTGAGACCATTGATGACCGGCACCGTCGAATATTCGGCGAAACGCTCCAACTTGGCGTGTTCAAAGGTGCGAATCATCACCAGATCGACCATGCGCGACAGCACTCGCGCCGTATCTTCGACAGGCTCGCCCCGCCCAAGTTGGGTGTCGCGCGGCGAAAGAAAAATGGCGCTGCCGCCCAGTTGCGCCATACCAGCCTCAAAGGAAATCCGGGTGCGGGTCGAGGCTTTCTCGAAGATCATGCCCAGTACTTTCTGTGGAAACGGTGCGTAGGATTCGCGGCGCTGATACAGCGCCTTCAATTCGGTGGCCCGCCGCAAAACCTGTTGCAACTCCACAGGGGTCAGATCGAACAGACTGAGAAAATGGCGTGGTTTCATTTATAGTTCATCGCAAAGGCCCGGATTGCCGACAATCCGGCGGTGGTCGTCAAACCGGCTGGCGGAATGAGTCGGACTCCAGCCGCCTGCCGTCCTCCAAAAGCAAAGCGGCAGCAATGGATGGCTGCCGCACGGTGTATGCGGAATTATAGGCGATTTTTCGCACGGCCGCGCCGGAACGGGATTTTCGGCGCCCTTGGTTACCTCGAATCCCGCTTGTTACCCAGGACCTTTCCGATGCAAGCCAATTTTTGTTTGTACTGCGGCAGCCCGCTGCACCTGGTCGATGTCGCCGGCCAGACCCGGCGGCGGTGTAGCGCTGCCGGTTGCGCCTATGTCCACTGGGATAATCCGATCCCGGTGGTCGCCGCCATTGTTGAAATGGACGGCGCAGTGATTCTGGCCCGCAATCAAGGCTGGCCGGAACACATGTTTGGCCTGATCACCGGCTTTCTGGAAAAGGACGAGACTCCGGAGGCCGCCATTCTCCGCGAAGTGCGCGAAGAACTTGGCCTGGACGCCGAAACCGCCCACTTTATTGGTTATTACTCATTTTTCGAGATGAATCAATTGTTGCTGGCCTTCCACGTTCCAGCCCAGGGCGAGATCGTCCTGAGCGATGAACTGGCGGCGATCAAACGGGTGCCGGTCGAACGACTGAAGCCCTGGACTATCGGCACGGGTCCCGCTGTCCGCGACTGGCTGGCCTCCCGCCGTTCTGCTACCTGAGAGAGAATCGATCCCGATGCTTAACTTCTTACCGACGCCGTTGCTAGGTGGGTTGTCGCTGCTGCTGCTGACCTTGAACACTATTCTTTGGTGTACGCCCCTGTATCTTTTGCTCCCGTTCAAGCTGGCGGTGCCCAATCGCCGCTGGCGCGAGTTCCATTCTCGTCTGATGGTGCGGATCGCCGAGGCGTGGATTGATGGCAACAATCTGATTATGAATCTGACCCAGCGTATTGAATGGGATGTGCAGGGACTGGATGGCTTGCGGCGCGATGCGTGGTATCTGGTCAGTTCCAACCATCAATCCTGGGTGGATATCGTGGTGTTGCAACGGGTGTTCAACCACCGGATTCCCTTCCTGAAGTTCTTCATCAAACAGCAATTGATCTGGGTTCCGCTGCTGGGCGGGGTGTGGTGGGCGCTGGATTTTCCATTCATGAAACGGCATTCGGCGGCGTATCTGGCCAAGCATCCTGAAGCCAAGGAACAGGATCAGGAAACCACCCGCCGGATGTGCGCCCGGTTCCAGAATACGCCGGCGACCATTCTTAACTTTCTGGAAGGCACCCGCTTTCAACCCGCCAAACACGCCCGCCAGCAATCCCCTTACCAGCATTTGCTGCGGCCCAAGACCGGCGGGCTGGCTTTTGCGCTGGAGGCGTTGGCGGAGCGGATGCGGGTTCTGCTGGATGTGACTATTGTCTACCCGAATGGGCGTCCGACCTTCTGGGATCTGGTGTCCGGGCGGGTGCGCCGGGTGATCGTGCGGGTGCGGCAGTTGCCTATTCCCCTCGAATTCATTGGTTGCGACTACCGCAACGATACGCAATTCCGAATCGCTATTCATCGCTGGATTGGGCAAATCTGGACGGATAAGGATGCGCTCATCAAACAACTGCTCAGTAACACTCGCCCGGTGGCAACAGGCTGATTCATCAGGCGGTTCTTGACCCGAAAAGCGGCGTCAGTTTGACGCCGTATGATTAGCGGAGTGACCCGTGCAGATTTTCTTTGCTTTAAACGTATACTTTGCCGGAGATGCTACGTCGCTTGGGGCGTGAGACGGTTGATCGCCAGTGGGGTGTTTGTAGCCGGATTTAGGGGCGTTTCGATGGGCCGGATGCAGAATCAATCGGTTAAATGATTATCGGGCGATTAGTACCCCTTGGTGGTGCCTTTGAAGGCACCTTTTAGGGGGTTGAAAAACAAGTTGTGCGACGATAGACACCTTTTTGGTGCGCTTAAAGAAATTCATGAAAATGCGGTGGCAAGAAATTGGAAAATATGCTAATGAGCGAAGTGTAGCAAGCGCTGTCGCATAACAAGTTGATACGAACAACGTTGCTGCCGCTTCGTCGGCGCTTCTATTTCCTCTTCATTACTGCCGCATTGATGGCATCCCTTCGTTAATGGCTCCCTACGGTTCGGTGATTATCGTCGCACAACTTGACGCTGGAGCATCACCGCTAAACAACTTGACGCTGGAGCATCACCGCTAAAGCGGCGCTACGCGCCCCGCGCCAGCGCGGGGTGACGCTCAGCTTTTCGTTAGGCGGCCGATAACAGCACGGAACGTTTGTGCTGCGTCGGGCGCGAAAATCTCCACTAGGAGGTCCTCTATGCAATGCGAAGTAACAATGGATTCCACCCCTGAGGGTCAATTTCCCAACGAAGTCATGACGTACGATGTGATCGGCTCGGTGGTCAAGCCGGGATACGTCGAATATGGTTTCGATGGAGGAATCGCCTATCACAACAATGTCGTCGATTACTTCCGCGCGTCGGCAATCGCTAAGAACATTACGCTCGCGACAAGACCGGTTCGACCTTTGGCGGTATCGGCGCTCCACCGGCTCTTCACGCTAGTCGGTCGAAGAGTTCGCAAAGTCCTCGTGATCGCCCGACGCGACGACGGTTCCCATTACGCTACGCTAGAGTTCGACGGGGTAAAGGTTGTCTCCGTATCCCCAGTTCAGGTGACTCACGGGACGATTCATTTAGTGGTTTTTCAGGCTGACTCGGGGGGCGTACAATTCGGCGATATTCGATACGGGTCGCCGGGACGCTTGTGAAAGTCTAGGAGAGACAGCGCAATCGATGGCCCCTTCCACCGGCTTGGAACGAGGGACAGACGGGCGGGTGGCCGGGGCGGAGGCTTCGTGCCCCGGCCGGGGAAAGAGGAAAAAGGGGTCAGGTCTTGTTTTTTGTCAAACATTAAGGTGATGGGTTTATTTGTCTGTGGTGTGGCTACCTTATTGGCCTAACGAAAGCTTGCCGGCGACACCGGCCCGCTGAAACCGGGCGTTAGGCGACAAGAAAGCTTCGCACCGGAGTAACGCATGACTAAGACCACATCGACCTACTGGAATGCCTTTAGTCCGTCGAATCGGGGACGCTGTAAAACCGCGCAGGCCAGTAAATTCAGACGGGTTCTTCAAGGGTTTTTCGGAAATCGGAGCTATGATGCCTTGTAGTTGTGACCTGCAATAAATAGCGCATCAATATCGATTGATCTGTCTATGGCATCAACCTAACCGCAAGCTGCCGCAGTTTATACATCGAGTTGCGCCTGAGAAGCCCTCATCGGCTCCCCGCACCTGCTAATGACCCACAGATAGTGGCGGCTTGCCCCAGCATATTAGCTTATGCTAATTTACCAATACGCCAGCAATCCCTGAGATCGCGTTCCGAAATCCGGCTCAAATCACACAGGTTCCCGCATGAATGCCGCTCCCGCCACCGCCGCCAATCAGGAAGTCGCCTCGCACCGGCTCGAACATTTTCCCATTGCGATTTTCTCCGTGGTGATGGGCGTGACCGGCCTGGCGCTGGCCTGGTTGAAAGCTCATACCGTGCTGGGAATGCCGTTTGTCGTCGGCGAAGGGCTGCGCGGCGCGGCGAGCGTGCTGTTCGTCCTCCTGCTAGCGATTTACAGCCTGAAAGCGCTGCGCCATCGCCAAGCGGTCGTCTGGGAAATGCGCCATCCGGTGCGGATCAACTTTTTCGCCACTCTCTCGATCTCGCTGCTGTTGCTGGCCACCGCCTATGTTGAAACCCACCCCGAAGCCGCCTTGTGGTTGTGGGGAATCGGCGCGGCCCTGCAACTGATGCTCACGCTGGCTATTTTCAGCAGTTGGCTCCATCACACCCATTACGAGATCCATCACGCCAATCCAGCCTGGTTCATTCCGGTGGTCGGCAACATCCTCGTGCCGATTGCGGGAGTCCGGCTGGCCTCGCCGGAACTGTCGTGGTTCTTTTTCAGTATCGGTCTGGTGTTCTGGATCGTGCTGCTGACCATTGTCTTGTACCGGCTGTTTTTTCATGAGCCGTTGCCAGCGCGGCTAACCCCGACCCTGTTCATCCTGCTGGCGCCGCCCTCGGTGGGCTTCATCGCCTACGTGCAGTTGATCGGCAGTCTGGACGCCTTCGCCCGCATTCTTTATTACACCGCGCTGTTTCTGGCCCTGCTGCTGGCTAGTAATGCGGCGCGGTTTCTGCGGACCCCGTTCTTTATTTCAGCCTGGGCTTATTCTTTTCCGCTAGCCGCGCTGACCATCGCCACCCTGGTCATGAGCACTCGCCAGCCGGGGCCGATTTTTACGCTGCTAGGTTTAGGGTTTCTGGCGCTGGTGTCGCTGGTGGTGGCGATGCTGACCGTGAAAACCCTGATCGCCATCTTCCGGCGACAGATTTGCGTCCCGGAATAAACCGTTTCGCCCGTATTTCCATTTCCCGTTGCTTCCATTCATCCCTGAAAGAGGTCTTGTCATGAACATCAAAGTTAATGTTGGAACCCCGGATCAAATCGCCCGGATTGTCGTCGGCGCGGGCCTGATTGCACTGGCCGCTATCGGAACCATTGGCCCTTGGGGCTGGATCGGCGTCGTTCCGGTGCTGACGGGCGCGTTCCGGTTCTGCCCGGCCTATACCCTGCTGGGGATTAACACTTGCAAAACGCCTTCTTAATCCCTAATCCAGGAACTTGGCATGAGCAGCAAATCGTTCAGGCAAATCACCCAGGACATCAACCAGGCATTGGGTCCGTTTCACAAGGAAGCCAGCGGCACGATGACCGGGTTTGGCGCCATGGCGAAAGCGGCGATGACGCCCGGCGTACTGTCGGAATTGGACAAGGAATTGATCGCATTGGCGATTGGCGTCACGTCGCGCTGCGACGGCTGCATCGGCTTTCATGTGAAAGCCTTGGTGCGGCTGGGCGTCACCCGCGAGCAGCTCAATGAAACCCTGGCCGTCGCCGTCTACATGGGCGGCGGTCCGGCGCTGATGTACGCCGCTGAAGCCCTGCGGGCCTACGAGGAATTCAAGAGCTAGTCACCCTCACGGTCAGCCTTTTTCTAATCGAAGGGGCGATTTTTCCGCCCCTTTTCCATTTCCGATATTTCTCTATTTCTCGCGTTTTGCGGATTCGCAATGCGTTCAATGTTGATCGGGTAGTAACTTGCGGTCCGGTTTACCACTGACCGATGGCTGGAGTTCCACCGTGACCGCAACGACGATGATGGCAACCCACCGTCATTCCTCACCATTGGCGATGCGTTGCAGCTGTTCCCGGTTGCACTCATGGAGATTGGCGCCGCGATCCCGCAGCAATCCTTGTCGCCGCAATTCGGCAATGATGCGGCTGACGGTCTCGGTCGTCAGTCCCACCATCGCCCCCATGTCCTCGCGCCCAAACAGTCGCAAGTGGCTGTCCTGCGCCGGACAGGCCAAATGCAGCAACAATCGGGCGATTCGCTGGCGGGCGGCGCCGGTGCTGAACTGGGTCAGCCAGACATCGGCTTCGCTTAACGCCCGCTGCCAACGGGCCATCAGTTCCCGGTACAGGCTCGGTTGCTCACGGCCCAACTGGTTGATGACCTCAACCGGGATCGCGCAGATTTCACAATCAGTGAGCGCAATCGCGTCATGCTGGTAAGAGGGGCCGACCAGCGTCTCCAGACCCAGGGCGTCACCGTCCCGCAGCAGGCGCACGATACGCTGGTTGCCATCGGGCAGATATTGCGCCAGCTTCATCACACCGCTGCGCAGGGTGAACAGTGTGCTGCCCGGTTCGTTCATCCGGTACAGCGCATCCGAGGGAGCCAGCGCCATATCCTTGATCGGCTGGATCGGCTGATGAATATGGCGAAAGTCTGATTCTTCCAGCCCGGCAAACAGCGCCGAACTGCGAACTGCGCAATAACGGCATTGGGTTTCGCTCAGCCAAATCGCATGGGGTGAAATGAGATTCATCGATCATCCGCGCTCACGCGCCGCCGTCCCGTTGGGGAAAGCGGCAGTTTATCCGACTTGGGAACGCCGCCGAGCGTTGAATATTTCGTCAAAACTCACGAGAGAATTATCCATGAAAATCGCTGTCACCAGTCAGAATCGCCGCACAATCACCGAACATGCCGGCAAATGCCGCAAGTTCTGGGTTTACCACATTGACCAAGGCCAGCCGACCGGTCGAGAGTTGCTGGAATTGCCGCTTGAGCAATCCTTCCATGAAAGCTCGCCGCAGGAACCGCATCCGCTGGACGACGTGCAGGTCCTCATCGCGGCCAGCATGGGGCCCGGTTTGAGCCAGCGGCTCGCTGCAAAGGGCATCACCGCCCTGATGACCCAGGAAACCGATCCTGACCGGGCCGTCGCCGCTTACCTGCAAGGGACGCTGATCACCGGGTCGGGTTCCTGCGATCACGGCCCCGATCATCACCATCACCATTAGCACTCCCGAACATTTTCCGTTAGCGTTCAGTCCATCCCTTCACTCAAAAGTTGATCGACTCGAAGGAGGTTATCGCCATGTCCACCCTCCCAACTCTCGATATCGGCGTCCTGCAACGGTTGAAAATTCGCTGCATTTCTGAAACCGGCTGGTTTGACACCGCCACCGTGTTTGGCGACATCAAGGTTGCTGGCGGCGCCGAAGCCGATCAGTACGCTATCCCCTGGCCGCCGTTCGGGCCGCTGCACAGCGAAAACGCCGCCGGCTTTTCGGCGTTGCTGGAGGCCGAGGCGATCGATGGAACAATGCGCCGCCTGCTCTTCGACACCGGCTGGAACCCGGCCTGGATGGATCGCCGCTTCGCCGAGGAAGGCGTTGACCTTTTATTGCAGCAGGGCCAGATTGAGGCGCTGGTTATTAGCCATGAGCATTTCGATCACTTCTGGGGAATCGGCTCAACCCTCAGGCACTGTCCCGGCCTCACGATCTATGTTCCTGAAGGCTTCCATCCCGCCGGGTTCGACCTGATCCGGCAGCAAGGTCATACCGGAACCGTGATCACCATTCCCGTCCAGCAGCCACTGGTGCTGTTTCCCGGTCTGGCGCTGGTCAATTTCCCGATGAGTACGCTGCTGCAAGTACAGGGTGAAAACGTGCTGTATGCCCATCTCAAAGATCAGGGCCTGGCAATGGTCACCGGCTGTGGTCACGGCGGGGTGCTGAATCTGCTGGACTACGCCCGCCAGACCTTCACCGGCGGCGAGCGCATCCATGCGATCTACGGCGGGCTGCATATTTCGCCGCTGGAAGACTGGGACGAAGCGCGAGATCAGATCATCAAGACTCTGAGCCAGTACGGGATCGCCAAGGTCGCCTGCAATCACTGCACCGGCCGCACGGCGGTTGAAAAGATGCTGGCGCTTGGTCTGCCCGTCATGCGCGGCGCGGCCCAGCACGGTTCGCAAACGAATCTGTTCGTGGGCAACGGCGACGTATTGGAATTAGGCTAACTATGGAGCCTGCCACACCATGAGCGCTACGCTGCATTTCGACAACGAGGCCCAAACCTGGGATGCTGATCCGATCAAGCAGGAGCGGGCGCTCGCCGTCGCCGCCGCGCTGCGCCAGCGGGTTCCACTGTCCCGAGACTGACGGGCGCTGGAATACGGCTGCGGGACCGGTTTGCTGAGTTTCGCCCTGCATACCGCTCTCGGCCACATAACGCTGGCTGATCGTTCGCCCGGCATGTTGACGGTGCTGGACGCAAAAATCGCTGCTGCCGGGCTGCCCCATCTGCATCCGCTCGCCCTCGATCTGACGACCGATCCGCTGCCTGCCGAACGCTATGATCTGATCTTCAGCCTGATGACGTTGCACCATATTCCTGACACTGAGCGGTTACTACGGGATTTCTATGCTCTGCTGCGACCGGGTGGGTGGTTGGGCATTGCTGATCTGGACCGGGAAGATGGCTCATTTCACGGCGCTGGTTTTACCGGACATTGTGGTTTTGACCGGGAAACATTGCGGGCACAGGGGCTAAAGGCAGGATTTAGCGGGGTGGATTTTTCAACGTGCTATCGGATGAAGAAAACGACCGATCAGGGAACCCGGGAGTATCCACTATTTCTAGCGGTTGCCAGCCGGCTGGAATAGCGCGGAACGTGACATTGTACAGTAGCAGTGCATCCGTCTTGGTTCACCATATATTACGCCCAACCCGGCGATGTCGACGAAGATTGAATTTGGTTGCACAACCAGCATGCTCTGACTCCGCCTTGTCTGAATTATGGTCTGGAACGGTGGCCTTCGCGATCTGCACCCGGCGCATAGACCCCATACCCGCACTGCGGTATATTTTCCGCTGTACCGCAGGAACCAGACCCCCGCGCCGGCTTATCCCGCCGATCCCGTGATCCGCCCGACGTGCGCCCCTATCGGAATTCATGATCGGGTTCCGGCGAACGCGAAACCGTGAACACTCCCTCATTATTCGAGTTGCCTATCACTATGAACCATAAATCAATAACAGGAGACTGCGTATGAGCACGGTAGATGCCGTCAATCCCGGCAGACGCCGCTTTTTGACTCTCACCGCGACTGTCGTTGGCGGAGTAGGGGCGGCCTTTGTCGCCGTGCCTTTCCTGAAATCGTGGTCGCCCAGCGAACGCGCTAAAGCTGCCGGGGCTCCCGTAGAAGCCGATATCAGCAAGCTGGAAGAAGGCGCGCTAATGACCGTCGAATGGCGCGGTAAACCGGTCTGGTTGCTGAAACGCTCCAAAAAAATGCTCGACGACCTGCCCGGCCTCAAGGGTCAGTTGCTCGATCCCGATTCCAGCACCACCAGCCAGCAGCCCAAATACGCCCAGAACGTCGACCGCTCGATCAAGCCTGAGGTGTTGGTGCTGGTCGGCATCTGCACCCATCTTGGTTGCTCGCCGACTTTCCGCCCCGATGCGGCGCCTGCCGATCTGGGGCCGGAATGGAAAGGCGGCTTTTTCTGCCCTTGCCACGGTTCCCGCTTCGACCTGGCCGGGCGGGTTTATAAGAACGTACCCGCGCCGAAGAACCTGGAAGTGCCGTCCTACCGATTCCTAAGTGAATCGCGGGTATTGATCGGCGTTGATCCGGAGGCTGCATAATGGCAAACACCCAAGGCACGACCGGCCTGGTCGGCTGGATTGACGAGCGCTTTCCACTGACCAAAATGATGCGCGAGCATCTGACCGAGTACTACGCGCCGAAGAACTTCAATTTCTGGTACTTCTTCGGTGGACTCGCCATCTTGGTGCTGGTTAATCAGATTCTGACCGGCATCTGGCTGACTATGAACTACAAGCCCGCCGCCGCCGACGCCTTCGCGTCGGTGGAATACATCATGCGCGATGTGGACTGGGGCTGGCTGCTGCGCTACATGCACTCGACCGGCGCTTCGGCGTTCTTCATCGTGGTCTACCTGCACATGTTCCGGGCGCTGCTCTACGGTTCGTATAAGAAACCGCGCGAATTGATCTGGATTTTTGGCGTCGTGATCTTTCTGTGCCTGATGGCGGAAGCCTTCATGGGCTACTTGCTGCCTTGGGGCCAGATGTCGTTCTGGGGGGCGCAGGTGATTATCAACCTGTTCAGCGCCATTCCAGTCATCGGTCCGGATCTGTCGGTGTGGATTCGCGGCGACTATGTGGTCTCCGATGTCACCCTGAACCGGTTTTTCTCGCTGCATGTCATCGCCCTGCCGCTGGTGCTGCTGGGCCTGGTCGTGGCGCACATCATCGCCCTGCATGAGGTCGGCTCCAACAATCCCGATGGCGTCGAGATCAAGAAGGTCAAGGGCAAGGATGGCAAGCCGCTCGATGGGATTCCATTCCATCCCTACTACACGGTCAAGGATCTGCTCGGCGCGATGGTGTTCCTGATTTTCTTCGCCCTGATCATCTTCTTTATGCCGGAAATGGGCGGCTATTTCCTCGAACATCCCAATTTTGATCCCGCTGACCCGATGAAGACTCCGCCGCATATTGCTCCGGTATGGTACTTCACCCCGTTTTACGCGATTCTGCGGGCGGTGCCGTCCTTTGCTGGAACCCAGGTCTGGGGCGTTTTGGCGATGGGTGGCGCGATTGTGATGTTGTTCTTCCTGCCGTGGCTGGATCGCAGTCCGGTCAAATCGATCCGTTATCGCGGTCTGGCGTTCAAGCTGGCGTTGACGGCGTTCGTGATTTCGTTCCTGATTTTGGGCTATCTGGGCGCGTTGCCGACCACCCCGGAACGCACCACCCTTGCCCAGATCTGCTCGATCATCTACTTCGCGTTCTTTTTCGCGCTGCCGATCCTGCCGGCGATTGAAAAGACCAAACCGGTACCGGAAAGGGTGACAAAATGAAAAAAATCATTATCGCACTGGCCTTGCTGGCTTTGCCGGGGCTGACCCTCGCATCTGGCGATGGCGGCTATTCGCTGGCGAAAGCACCGATCGATCCGCACGACAAGGCGTCGTTGCAGCGGGGCGCCAAGTTGTTCGTCAACTATTGCATGGGCTGTCATTCGCTGGACTATCAGCGCTATAACCGCCTGGGCCGCGACATCGGCCTGACCGATGAACAGGTCAAGGACAACCTGATCTTCACCGGCGCCAAAGTTGGCGACACCATGAAGAACGCCATGCCCAAGGCCGACGCCAAGCGCTGGTTCGGGGTGACGCCGCCGGATTTGACCGTGATCGCCCGCTCACGCGGCGTGGACTATCTCTACAACTACCTGCAAACCTTCTATCTGGATCCGACCCGGCCATTCGGCGTCAACAATGCAGTGTTCCCGAACGCCGGGATGCCGCATGTGCTGTGGGAGCTGCAAGGGATGCAGAAGCCGATTTACGCGATGCACAAGGACGCCGCCGGAACCGAGGTCAAGGTTCTCAAGGGATTTGAGCTGGTGCAGCCGGGCAGCATGAGTCCGCCGGAGTACAAGGAAGCCACTGCCGATCTGACCAACTTCCTGGCCTATGTGGGCGAACCGATCAAGCTGGAACGGCAACGGATCGGGATCTGGGTGCTGTTGTTCCTGGCGCTGGCGACCGTGGTGTTCTACCTGCTCAAGAAAGAGTACTGGAAGGACGTGCATTGACAGGCGAGCAGGGATTGGCGAACGCAGGGGATCTTGCTTTCTTTGCCACTCCAATCCCTGTCTCCCTGTTGTAATTCAGCTCTCTCACTCCCTGCTCACCGATCCGCCATGACCTCGACCCGGCCTTACCTGATCCGCGCTTTATATGAGTGGATTGAAGACAACGGCATGACGCCGCATATCCTGGTTAATACTGAAGCGCCGGGGGTTACCGTCCCCAAGCAACATGTGCGCGAAGGACAGATCGTGCTCAATATCAACCCAGCCGCTGTGCGGGATCTGCGGCTGGGCAACGACTGGATTGAGTTTAACGCCCGGTTCGGCGGCGTGGCCCGGTCGGTGCAGATTCCCATTCAAGCCGTGCTGGCGATTTATGCGCGGGAGAATGGTCAAGGCATGGCTTTCAGCGAGGAGATGGGTAGCGACGAACCGCCGCCCGATGCGCCGCCGGAAAAACCCGCCGCGCGCGCCCGCAAACCGGTGCTGAAGATCGTGAAGTAACGCAGTACGGAAACGCAACTGCATGTCTGGTTTGCGGCTGGTCATCATGCTCTGAGGTGTTCAAAAATGTCGTACAGCAGCTTTAATCTGAAAAGGGTCAAAGCCGAACTCAATATCAGTCTTATTGAAACTCAGGGTGTTTTTGAAAAGATAGAACCGGTTGAGATTAGCCAGATCCTGAAGGATATATTGGAAGAACATGTCCCTTTAGCCGTTTCTATTAATACGGAAAAAGCCCGATCAGAATTGATTATAGCGAATATCCTGGTTGAAGTTCGGAGACGATTCAAGCATAAGATCAGCCTGTTTTCCGGGGTAGAATTTAATGTAGACAAAGAAAAAGACCTGAATGGTTTCTGTGATTTTATTATTAGTCATTCGCCAGAACAGCTCACCTTGAATTCGCCAGTCATTGCGATTGTAGAGGCAAAAAATGAAAATATGGTCGGTGGTTTAGGGCAATGTATTGCCGAGATGGTCGCGGCAACTATTTTTAATCGCCAAGAGAAGTATTCAGTGGAAAAAATTTATGGCGCGGTGACTTCGGGCACTGCCTGGCAGTTTTTAAGATTAACCGGTAATGATGCCGAGATTGATTTAAAAGAGTATTTTATTGACAATCCCGGCAAAATCATTGGCATACTGTCAGCGATGGTTGAACAGACTGCCTGAGCGATCTTTAATGGATGTATTCGAAAATCGTGACTACCTGCCGCACTCTCCCTTAGATCGGTTGAACGAATTAGCCCATTTTCATAAACCGCATGGATCGTTTGCATAAGATATTCCTTGGATCAAGCCGCTTTCAATGCTACCTGCACTCGACAACTGAGCGCACGCCACGATATTCGCCAGTGCATCCAGTGAGAACCGCGTCAGGTGACCGCGCAACCAGTTAGCGTCACGCTTGGAACCAGGACATCAGGGAACTTGCTCCGGTGCGCCAGATTTTTTCAGCAGAGAGATAATTTCATTTAGGTATTGAATTTCTTTATCTTTATGTTGCAGCAGTATTTGGTGCTTTTGCAATTCCATCACCAGGGTCTCTGGTTGTGCATTTAATGTTTGCAGATTCGTGATTGTATTGTTGTCACCACAATAATACAGGATGCTTCTCTCACCGAAGCTCATCAGTTCGGTAAGGTTTGTCCCAAAAATTTCCGCTATCTGTTCCAATCGGGAAAGCCGCACATCCGTCTCCCCTCGTTCGATGTTAGCGTAGCCGTTTGGCGACATCTCCAGTTTCTCGGCCATCTCCTCTTGCGACCAACCTTTCAGTTGGCGCATAAAGCGAATCTTGTCGCTTACATTCATGGCAAACCCCTTACTGTTGATACACACAGTCCGACTGTGTGGTTTCAGATATTTAAGTCTAGCATATTGTGGACAAGCGTACTTTGCTCTTTTTCGGTAGGTTTTGCCTGTAGAGATCGCTGCACTAAAAACTACGTTAACCCCGTTAGGGATTTTAACACTTATCGGGTGACCGACCGGCCAAGAAAAATCAACAGGTTATTTACAAAGTGAGCAGAAAATGAGCAATGAAAAACAAGTTGACACCGCAAGCGTAGCCCTCTGGAATCCTAATGCTGCCGTAAACTGGAGTCTCCTATTTTCCCCAATCTTTGGCGCATGGCTTCATGCCAAAAATTGGAACTCCCTTGGAGACGAAAGGAAAGCGAAACAATCGATGTATTGGGT
This sequence comes from Candidatus Contendibacter sp., assembly GCA_020890855.1. GTDB lineage: Bacteria > Pseudomonadota > Gammaproteobacteria > Competibacterales > Competibacteraceae > RXIV01. The sequence continues at coordinate 19,817 of JAJHPN010000388.1, forward strand.
GTATGGCGGAATTGTTTTTTCAATTTTGGCTCTGATACCGGGAAAAAGCTGGTCTATAGGAATCGTTTACTTGTTTGGATGGTATTTCTTATCTGCAAAGCAGCAGATAAAGTATGTGAAGGAAAAACTCGATGGTGTATATGAAAAAAAAGGCTTGGCAAAGCCAATTGGAATTGCAATTGCTACCCTAATTGGGTTTGTTATAGTAGCAGGTGTTATTGCTACAAATTTTGACCCTAATTTACAACAGGAATCTGCACTGATAGACGTTAGCGGAGTATGGCGAGCCGATCAAGACGGGGCAATGGTAATACTGAAGTTAGAGGGAAAATCGAAGTCCATTGAAATCAATGGAAAAGTCTTTCCTGTGAAAGTAAAGAGCCATGATAATGAGAATAACATCATAACAATAGTAGTTAATAATAATCCTGCAATGATTTGGGCAGTGAGACAGATATTTGATAAGGACGGAAAGTTCACCCTAGCTTTAACCCTGCAAGATGGCACGCAAGATGGTCTTTCTTTTGTACGGCGTCTATAACACCTAACAATTCATTCCAGCGGATCGCCAAAATTGTAGCTTTTGGCGATTCGTTAAACTCCAGCTTTAGGGCACAAAACTAAATAGAGGCTTTGAATGGAACTTGAAGAGTCTGGAAGGAAAGTATTAGAGGTATTGGTTTCTCATTTATGTAAAGTCGCTCCAGGAAAGCCTGAAACCTACCTAGGGTATAAGTTCATACACCATGCACTGAACCTCCGATATCTCGGACCAACGTGGGGTGAAAGCCTGAAAAATCAAGGGCTTGGTGTTCTAGCGGGTTGGACTTGTAAGAATAAACTACCGGGCATAACTGGAATTATTATCAACACCGATTCATATAGACCCGGTAAAGGATACTTTAATCTTTTTGGTAAAGATGAAGAAGATTATTCTTGGTGGACTGACGAAGTCAAAAAATCGAAAAATTTTGATTGGTCTCCCTACATATATGAAGAGTTTAATCTTAAACCTGTAGACTTGAGCGCGCCGAATAGAGAAGACGTCACAATATCTAGAATTATTAGAGATTCAAAACTATCAGTTAAAGTTAAGACCTTCAATAACTGCGAGTGCCAAATTTGTGGCCTAGCATTGGAAATGCCCGCAGGTAAGAAATATGCAGAAGCACACCATATTCAGCCCCTTGGTGAGCCACATGGTGGGCCTGACGTGATTGAAAATATGATTTGTGTGTGCCCAAATCATCACGCCATGCTCGATTATGGCGCAATAGAACTTGTTACCGAAAATATTACATCAAAAAACGGTCATGTCATATCAGCACAATTTATTAAGTACCACAACGAAAATGTGTATTGGCCCTAACAAGGTGCAACGTGGACATTAGGACTTTCAACAATAAACCTGAAGGAAATGAAAATGACTGAAAAGCGAATCCTACCGGCGTTCCTGCTTTGTTTTTTCCTAGGTATCTTTGGTGCCCACCGATTCTATGTCGGAAAAATCGGAACTGGCATATTGCAGTTAGTGACCTTGGGAGGATTTTTTATCTGGGCACTAATTGATTTTATTATGATTATTGCCGGGGCATTTACCGATAAAGAGGGGAAAAAAATCACACAATGGACATAAGAAGCTGCGTAGGTTGGGTTGTTAGGTATTTGACGATTGTCGATGACGCAGCCTTGGTGGACTGATTCAGCTACCAAAACATACCCACATACTCCACAGAAGTAAACGACGGATATATGTGGGTATCAAAATTCATTAAAATGAGAAAGAATTAAGGATAACTCATGAGCGTATCCCAAGAAAATCACTCTCAACAAGAGATTAATCAATTTTACGATGCCGTAATCGGCCCAAGAAATACAGATTATTATTTACGTCGTTTTATTTTTTTCGATAAAAAAAATAAAATTAGCCCCACATGGCATTGGCCTTCTTTTTTCGTAACTTTTTACTGGCTTCTCTATAGAAAGTTATGGCTATATGCCCTTATATATTTTCTTTCTCCTTTTTTATTGACGATCTCTATCGTGGTTATTTCTATAGTTGTTTCTAAAGATACTGCAAACATTATTGGCGCATTAATTTCTATTATCGGTATCTTAAGCTTTTTATTTATTCCACCCATGTTTGCAAATGCTATCTACTATAAACACTGTAAGAAGAAAATTTTAGAATTAGACAATTCATATGATACACATATACAACTAGAAGATCTTTCCACTATGGGTGGAGTAAGCCGATTAGCACTATTAATAATAATTACTTTCAATCTTCTTATTATTGGGTATGTTTTAAAAAATGGCTATTCTGTATATCGGGATCGTTCAGTTTATGAAGAAGTAGCCAGTGCTGTAAGCTCAGTACGGGTTGCTCAAAATATGATTGCCGATTATTACAGGAAGACGAAAATGCTTCCGATAAATCTAGCAGAAGCTGGATTTACAAAAAAAATATTATCAAATACGGTACAAAATATAGCTATTTATAAGGAAGATAAACGTTATGCAATAACTATAACTATGGATATAGAACCAATTAAAAATAAAGTTTTATATCTTATACCTTTTCTTGATGACAAAAATAATATGGTATGGAAATGTCAGAGTACTGAAATACCTAATAAATACCTGCCATCACCTTGTCATAAAAAATAGTTAAATATTAATATGTACTGGCTTCAGTGGAGTGTTTTGGAGGACGTATGAAAACTAAATTTATTGCGATAATTATTCTTAATGCTTTGGTTATTACACCAGTAATTGCAGATGATATTTATCGGTGGACAGACCCTGTAACTGGAAAAACTGTGTCTGCACCTTATCTTCCTCCTTATCCAATTAAAGAAAAGCGTCTTGCTGGACAATTACCTAATGGTAATGTAATACAAGTTATTCTTGACCCTAACTCTTTAGAACTTAAGGCTATTATTAAAAAACAAAAAGAGGAGGAGGCTGAACAGCGGCGAATTGCTGAACAAAAAGAAAAAGAACAAGCAATTAGAGAAGCTGAACAGCGGCAAATTGCTGAAGAACAGGCCAAAGAACAAGCAATTAGAGAAGCTGAACAGCGGCAAATTGCTGAAGAACAGGCCAGAGAACAGGCCAAAGAACAAGCAGCACGAAAAACATTAGAATTTGAACAGGAACGGTTTGCGCAAGAAAAAGAGCAAGCAGAACGTCTTGCACAGGAAAAAGCAGAACAGGCAGCACAAAAACGTCTTATGCAGGAAAAAGCGGAAGCAGAACGTGTCGTTAAGGAACAAATAGCAGCAGAACGCCTTATTGAAGAAAGAAAGAGTGAAGCTGAAGAGATTTTAAACAGTAAAAATGATGCTTGGGATTCATTTTTTGCAGGTCCATTTCAAGGGATGAAAGACAATACCGAAGAAGATTCAGGTAGTAATAGCAATCAAAAAATGGGGATGAGGGTAAATAAAACATTAAGTAGTATTAGTCATGCATGGGCTTCTTTGTCTTCTAGCCAATCTCAGGAAGAAATTGATGTTCAAGAACACCCTGTTCAAGAAAATAAGGAAGTTGCAAGAGACAAGGCAATTACACTAAATGAACAAAACCACCCATCTCAGGAGAAATCTGAATCTGAGCAACTTGATCAGAAAAAGAAAATTTCTTCAACTGCTTCTAAATTTAAAATAAAAAATCTTTACTTAGGGATGGCTGAACAAGATGCTGTAAATGTTCTTAATAAATCAATGAAAGAAGCTTTGAAAGAAGCTTCTCCTTTAAAAAAGGATGAGATAGATGCGGAGAAAATGGATGAAATATTCGCACTTTATACCATTCCAGGTAGCACTAATAAAGCATACATTCCTACAAAAATAATTAAGAGCGGTATACTTGGGATGATAATAATGGCAATGGCAATGGAGCCGAATAAACCAGGCTCTAAAGAATGGGCATTTTTATATTTCGAGCAAGGCGAATTAGTATCAATATCATTTCCTCCAGATGTCACTGATCTTTTATTCAATGCAAAAGGTATTTCTGTTATGGATTTTGCTAAAAGTTTCATGGATGCGTACGATATTCCAGAATTTAAAAAAGATTGTAGTAATAAAACTTGCATATTAATTTATACTGATTCTGAAAACGGTATTCAGGTAATAATAAAAGAGGACAAATCGATTGTGATAGAAGCAATAGCTAAAAAAGGAAAGCTAAAATTTTAACAGCAATTCCTAGAGCGGGTCATCAATTAAGCCAGATGGTGGCCGAGACGAGGTAAACAGCGGCCAAGGAATTGCGAAAGGTATATGGTCAATGTAATTATCAGACTGCCCTTGCAAATCAATCGATTATTGATGAACCATTCATTGTAAGTCACAGTTATGAGGGATCAAGCTTGATTTCCAAAAGAACCTTCGAAGAATCACATTGTTTATAATAGTTAGGAGTTTGTATGAAAACTTTTGAGTATTGCTCACTTCACTATTGCTCACTTCACTATTTAAATATGTGGCTTGATAATGATAGTTATTATCATCAAGCTTTATGTAAAAATAATGCAGAACAAGAAAAACTAACTGCATTAAAAAATGCTGGTAATTCTTATAAAGTCGCAAGAACTTTACCAACTAAATATGATGAAGGGATAAACATTCTTAGATATAAACCAATTTTGGATATTATCAATCCTTTAACAATAAAAAATTTTGAAAATAAAGATAACAGTGAAGTTGCTAACACAGTAATTGAAATTGAAAGACAACTATCTGAAAAATATGGAAATAGAAATGTTTTATCAGCTACGACTAAATTCCTTTGGATAAAATTTAGAAAACCAATCATAATATATGATTCACGGGCAAGAAAAGCATTAAGTTTAAATACACTAGATAATGATTATTATAATTATAATGATTATTACGAAAAATGGAAAAACGAATTTGAAATTAATAAAGAAAGTATAGTTGAAGTATGCTCAAAATTAACTGATGTTGCAATGTATGCAACAAAGCCTGATAAAAATTATATTGAAAAAATATCGAAAGAAGAATGGTTTTATGAAAGAGTATTTGATATTTACCTTTGGAACAAAGGAGGTTGATAGTAGTGACCCCATGAGCGTACAGGACATTACTTTTGCAGTCCCCAAGGAACAAGCCGCTTCTCTCCGAAAAGATAGCTTGATTGAATTTAAGGGGACTATTTCTTCCGTTCTTAGCGTACTGGGTTCAGTGCAGGTTTCACTAAAGGATGCGAAAATTTTGTAGTTGCGTGATCGAGTTTTGCCAACTTTCCGTCTGGCTCTCACGCTGGAGCGTGGGAACAAGATTCCAGGATTGTTTAATAATCGGTCACTCACCAAGAAACGCAATCTACAGCCTGTAAAGGCAATCTTTAATGGATGTATTCGAAAATCGTTACTACCTGCCGCACTCCCGCTACCCGGCTGGTAATTTCCGCTGCTGCATCCGCTTCAACCGGTCGCACCAGCCCCAGCAGATAAACGACGCCATTTTCCGTGACTACCTTGACCCGGCTCGGATCAAAATCGGGCAGGTTGTTGATCTGAAACAGGGAGGTTTTGACCTTGGTGGTGAGCAGGGCGTCGTTGCCCTGAACCGAGAGCGGCAGCGTCGGGCCAATTACCAGCTCGTTATAAACCTCCCGGACTGGCGGATCGATGCGGCGGGCGATCTCTTCAGCCTGTTGCCGCGCCGGCGCGGAGATGACTTGGCCGGTTAACAGCGCCGCACCGTTATAACTGGTGACGCTGATGTGATTGCCGGACGGCAACTGCTGGTTCAGCGCATCTTGCAACTTGAGTTCAATCGTTTGATCGTCAATGACCGTGCCAGCAGTGCGGCGATCATGCACAACCGTGATGCCAGTCGCGGCGCCGCCTACCAGCAGGCCGGCGCAGCCGTTCAGGAACAACGTCAGCGCCATCCCCAGCGCCGGTAAGGCGAAGCCGCAAAGTCGGTTCATATCGTCGCTACTCCCCGGAGTTGAACAGACGTTGATCGATCAGATCACATAGACAGTGAATGATCAGAATATGCGTCTCCTGAATCCGCGCCGTCGCCGTGGCGCTCACCCGGAGTTCGAGATCACCTGCGCCCAGTTGCCCGGCGATTTTCCCGCCATCGCGCCCGGTCAGCGCCACGGTCATCAATCCTGACGCCTGCGCCGCCGTGATCGCCGCCAGCACATTCGGCGAATGGCCGCTGGTCGAAATCGCCAGCAGCGCATCGCCGGGCCGGCCCAGCGCCCGTACCTGCCGGGCGAAAACCTGCTCGAAGGCGTAGTCATTGGCAATCGAGGTCAGGGCGGAACTGTCGGTCGTCAGGGCAATCGCCGCCAGTCCGGGTCGTTCGATCTCGAAGCGGTTGACCAGCTCGGCGGCAAAATGCTGGGCGTCGGCCGCCGAACCACCATTGCCGCAGACCAGGATTTTTCCGCCCTGCCGCAACCGCTCAGCCAGAGTTTCGGCGGCCTGCACGATGCGCGGCCCGATGGCCTCCAGTGTGCGCTGCTGGGCTTCAAGACTGGCGGCAAAGTGCTGTTCGATGCGCTTGAGTCGTTCCATAAATGACCTCGCTCCAAACAAGTGAAAGGGCGCTTAACGCGCCCTTTGGTGACTGCCCGGCATCCTGTCAGGCGTTGATCTTGTGCAGGGCGCGACCGTGGACGGCCAGCGCCGCTTCGTGCATCGCCTCATACAGGGTGGGATGACCGTGAATGGTGCGGGCCAGGTCTTCGCTGCTGGCGTGGAACTCCATCGCCAATACCGCTTCCTGCACCAGTTCCGACGCAAACGGGCCGATGATATGGCAACCCAGCAACAAATCGGTTTCCGCATGGGCCAGCATCTTGACCATCCCGGACGCGGCTTCCATCGCCTTGGCCCGACCATTGGCGGCGAACGGGAACGTACCGATCTTGTAGGGAATCCCTTCAGCCTTGAGCGCCTGCTCGGTCTTGCCGACCCAGGCGATTTCCGGGTTGGTGTAAATCACCCAGGGAATGGCGTCGTAGTTCAGATGCCCATGCTGACCGGCGATATTTTCGGCCACCATCACCCCTTCTTCAGACCCCTTGTGCGCCAGCATCGGCCCACGCACCACGTCGCCAATCGCATAAACCCCCGGCAGGTTGGTTTCACACTCGTCATTCACATGGATATAGCCGCGCTCGCCGAACAGCAACCCGGCTTCCGGGGCCGCGACGTTGTCAGTATTGGGCCGGCGACCGACTGACACCAGCAGCTTGTCCACCGTGATCTCATGATCGCCGTTCTTGTCCTTGAACGACACCACGACGCCATTAGCAGTCTTGTGGGTCGCGGTGACCCGGGTCTCCATGCGGATATCCAGTCCCTGCTTCCTGAACTGACGCAACGCATCGCGGGCAATTTGCTGATCGGCCAAGGCCAGAAAATCCTCAACCGCTTCCAGCATGATGACCTTCGATCCGAGCCGGCTCCACACGCTGCCCAGCTCCAGCCCGATCACGCCCGCGCCAATCACCCCCAGGGTCTTCGGCACCTGGCGGAAATCCAGCGCCCCGGTCGAATCGACGATTAACCCTTCAGCGTTGTCCACCCGCGCCGCGCCGATGTCGATGGGCTGGGAACCGGTGGCGATAATGACCTGATCGGCGCTGACCACCTCGGTTGAACCATCGCGGGCGGTCACTTCCACCTGTCGGTCAGCCAGCAGCTTGCCGTGACCCTTGAGCCATTCCACGCCATTGGCCTTGAACAGGGCGCTGATGCCCCCGGTCAACTGCATGACGATGTCTTCCTTGCGCGCCATCATCTTGTCGAGATTCAGGCTGACGCCATCGACATGGATACCGTGGCTGTTGATCCCTTCCTTGATCAGATGGTAATGCTCGGAGGATTCGAGCAGGGTTTTGGACGGAATGCAGCCCACGTTCAGGCAGGTGCCGCCCAGCGCCGGCTCATTCTTGAAGTTGATCCATTTTTCCACGCAGGCGGTTTCCAGCCCGAGTTGGGCGCAGCGGATCGCCGCCACATAACCGGCGGGGCCGCCGCCGATCACCACTACATCGTAAGTCTTGGCCATGAGTGACACCTTAATTAGACGTTCAGCAGCAACCGGGCGGGGTCTTCGATGCCTTCCTTGATCGCCACCAGGAAGGTCACAGCTTCCTTGCCGTCAATGATCCGGTGATCATAGGAATGGGCGACGTACATCATGGGCCGGATCACGATCTGCCCATTTTCCGCCACTGGCCGATCCTTGGTGGCGTGCATCCCGAGGATACCGCTTTGCGGCGGGTTGAGGATCGGCGTGGACATCAGCGAACCAAATACGCCGCCATTGGTGATGGTGAAAGTGCCGCCGGTCATCTCCTCGACCGTGAGCGTTCCATCCTTGGCTTTTTTGCCGAACTCGCCGATGGTTTTTTCGATGTCGGCGATGCCCATCTGATCCACGTCGCGCAGAATCGGCACCACCAGGCCACGCGGCGAGGACACCGCGACGCCAATGTCGTAATAACCGTGATAAATGATGTCGTTGCCGTCAATCGAACCGTTGACTGCCGGGAACCGTTTCAGCGCCTCAACCACCGCTTTAACGAAGAAGCCCATGAAACCCAGTCGAACCCCGTGCTTCTTCTCGAACTCGTCCTTGTAGCGATTCCGCAAGTCCATCACCGGCTTCATGTTGATTTCGTTGAACGTAGTCAACATGGCGGTGGTGTTTTTCGCCATCAGCAGCCGTTCGGCGATCCGGGCGCGCAGCCGGGTCATCGGTACTCTCTGTTCCAACCGGCCTTGGGCGTCGGGCGCGAGTGGCGGCGCGGCGGCGCGTGCAGGCGCAGCAAATCCCCCCTGCCCCCCTTTGTCAAAGGGGGGTGGCGAAGCCGGGGGGATTATGGCGGCAGGCGCAGCGACTACTGCCGGAGCGCCCGCTTGCCGCGCTTCGAGATAGGCCAGCACATCGCCTTTAGTGACGCGACCACTGCGGCCAGAGCCTGGAATCCGGGATACATCCAAACCATGTTCAGCAGCCAGTCGCCGCACCGCCGGACTCAGTCCTTCCAGATCGACCGGCCCGGCCGGGGCGGCGACTGGGATCGGGGCAGGAGTCGGGGCGGAAACTGGAGTCGGAGCAGCAACAGGGGCTGGCGCAGCAACAGGAGCCGTTGCGGCAACGGCTGCGCCTTCTTCAAGGATTGCTATCACTTCGCCGGTGGCGACGATGGCGCCTTCCTGACGCAGGATCGCGCCAAGAACGCCATCTGCCGGGGCGGGAATATCCAGCACCACTTTATCGGTTTCCAGATCGACCAGGTTTTCCCCGCGCT
>JAJHPN010000343.1 GCA_020890855.1 Candidatus Contendibacter sp.
GCCGGTGACGCCACCTACAACGCCGCCCCTCAGGTTACAAAGACCTTCACGGTTAAAGCTAAGACCAACCAGAGTATCAGTGCAATCAGCTTCTCTCCTGCGGCGCTGACCGTAAGTGGCGTGACTACAGCGAGTGCGACGGCTACTTCGGGTCTGCCGGTCAGTTTCAGGTCTACTACGCCGAATATTTGCAGCGTAAACGGCGCCGTTGTTACGGGGATAGCGGCGGGCTCTTGCACCGTTGCGGCTAATCAGGCCGGCGACGCTACCTACAACGCCGCGCCTCAGATTACGAAGAACATCACGGTCACTAAAATCAACCAGACGATCAGCGTGATCAGTTTCTCCTCAACGACACTGATTGTAGGTAACACGACTACAGTAAGTGCGACGGCTACTTCGGGTCTGCTGGTCAGTTTCAGGTCTACTACGCCGAATATTTGCAGCGTAAACGGCGCCGTTGTTACGGGGATAGCGGCGGGCTCTTGCACCGTTGCCGCCAACCAGGCCGGTGACGCCACCTACAACGCCGCCCCTCAGGTTACAAAGACCTTCACGGTTAAAGCTAAGACCAACCAGAGTATCAGTGCAATCAGCTTCTCTCCTGCGGCGCTGACCGTAAGTGGCGTGACTACAGCGAGTGCGACGGCTACTTCGGGTCTGCCGGTCAGTTTCAGGTCTACTACGCCGAATATTTGCAGCGTAAACGGCGCCGTTGTTACGGGGATAGCGGCGGGCTCTTGCACCGTTGCGGCTAATCAGGCCGGCGACGCTACCTACAACGCCGCGCCTCAGGTTACGAAGAACATCACGGTTAGTAACTAGTACTTCACCCGTTCTGAATTGACGGGTAGAGGCGCTTGAGCTTGATACGGGCATCGGGGGTGGTGAAACGCCAGTTGACCGGGTGAGGATAAGCGCTGCGCGCCTGTTGCCAGGCGATTACCTCCCGGGTCAGGGTGTCGAGGTCGGGGATGCGGCGATCCAGGCACTGCCGGCTCAGGACACTCAGTTCGATCTCGGCCATGTTCAACCAACCGCCATGTTTGGGGGTGTGATGAATCTCCAGCTGGTCGATCAGCGACCGAGCCACTTTCGGCTCGAACGCTTGATACAGTACCGCAGGTTTGTGGGTGTTGAGATTATCCATCACCAGGACCACTCGTTCGGCGTGGGGATAACGGACCTCCAACAGGTCGTGGACCACCTGGGCGAAGTCGATGGCGGTGCGCCGTTCAGTGACCGTGACCTCACGTTGCCCCATCAGAGGTTCGCTGGTCAGGAACAGGTTGGCGGTCCCCCGGCGCTCGTACTCGTAGTCCACCCGTTCGGGCCGACCCGGTTCGGCCGGGATCGGGATGCGGGTTTCAGCCACCCACTGCTTGCCGATCTCGTCCAGGCAGACCACCGGATGAGTCGGATCGTAGGGCCGGGTATACACCTCCAGCACGTCCTCCATCGCGCAAACGAAGTCGGCGCTGGCCTGGGGCGGAATCACCTATTGCTTCCGCAGCCACGGCTTGATCTCGTTTTTTTGAGTGTCGTGCGCACACATTCTGGGTCGATGGCGTCCACCACCTCCAGTTCCACCAGCCGATCCGCCAGCAGCCGCATCGTCCACCGGCTCCGCCCTTCGGGCGGCGCGCCGCAGGCCAGCGCGATCAGCCGCGCCTCTTGGGCGCCATCCAACTTGCGGTACTGTCGGCCCGTCGGCTTCTTGCGCAACAGCGCCGCCTCCAATCCCCGCTCCACGAACGCCTGGCGCACCCGGTACACCATCGAAGCCCCGCAGTCCAGCGCCTCGGCGATCCGCCCGTCGTCCCAGCCCGGCCCGCCTTCGCCGACATCGGCCTTGAGCAAGATCCGCGCGTGGATCAGCATCCGCCGCCGCCCGCTTCCCCGTGCGGCTCAGATCCTCCAGTTCGGTGCGCTCTTCTTCGGTTAGGCGGACGATGTATTTGGGCAGCGGCATGGGCAGACCCCAGGTTGGGGATTGCCCTCACAGGCAACCCCATGCCCTACTTGAAGTCAACTTAGAGCAGGTGAAGTACTAGACCTACACTCTGATGATTAGCAAGGCAGGCGCCGGTTCGGGTACGGTGACCAGCAGCCCGACAGGAATCAATTGCGGTTCCACCTGCAAAGCTAATTACGTCAGCGGAACCAGCGTGACCCTGAACGCTGCCGCTGCCAGCGGTTCTACTTTCGGTGGTTGGAATAACCAAGGTTGCACGGGTACGCCGGCCACCTGTACCGTTATTGTCACCTTTAACAGTGCAACTAGAAGCACCGCCGCCACTACGGCATCCACGATTTCACCTTCACTGGTGTGACGCTGGAACCGGCGCTACCCGAATCCGCACCATAACCTCCGGCGCTGCCTATGCGAAAGCGGGTAAAATACAGTCTGAGCGGCGCAAGAGTACGCGAGAGTAGAGGATGTTAATCGAGTTGCGGGATACGCCTTTTGAGCCACTGGTCGAACTGGCGAGTTACCAGTCCAGCCTGGACCGGAGCCGTTGCGGTCAGTACGGCGCAACGGCGATGTTTATCGGAACCATGCGGGACGCCAATGATGGCGAAGCGGTGCGCGGCCTGACGCTGGAGCATTATCCGGGCATGACCGAGCGCTATCTCCAGCGCAGCGTTGAATCGGCATTCCAGCAATGGCCGCTGCTGGATGCGCTGGTCATTCACCGGGTCGGCGCATTACAACCGAATGATCCGATGGTGCTGGTGGCGGTCTGGACGGCGCACCGGGCGGCGGCGTTTGCCGCTTGCCGGTTCCTCATGGAAGAACTCAAGTCGAAAGCGCCCTTCTGGAAACGCGAGGACACCGTCGCCGGGCCGCACTGGGTCGAACACAACACGCCGGGTTGAAGGGACAGGTACGGTTTGAGTGCGTTCCGGCAGGCTATCCGTTATGCTGCATTCATGACTGAACCTGCTCCCAATGCCCTTATTTCCCGTCGCTTCCGGGGTTTTCTGCCGGTCATCATCGATGTCGAGACCGGCGGCCTGAATCCCCAGACCGACGCCCTGCTGGAGATCGCTGCGGTCATCATCCGCATGGACTGGCAGGGCCACTTGCTTCCGGTCGGAACGCTGGCCCATCATGTCCAGCCATTTCCTGGTGCCCGGCTCGATCCGGCGTCGATGGCGATCAATGGGATCGATCCCGATCATCCCTTCCGCTTTGCTGTGCCAGAGAGTGAGGCGCTGACCGCCATTTTCCGCGAGGTGCGCCGGGAGATGCGGGATACCGGTTGCAGCCGCGCCATTCTGGTCGGCCATAACTCGTTTTTCGATCTGGCCTTCGTAAATGCGGCGGCTGAGCGGGCGCGGATCAAGCGCAATCCCTTTCATCCCTTCAGCAGTTTCGACACAGTGACGCTGGCCGGACTGGCTTACGGCCAAACCGTATTGGCGCGATCCTTACAGGCGGCGGGGATTCCGTGGGATGAGCGGGAGGCGCATTCGGCAATTTATGACGTCGAGCGCACCGCAGAACTGTTCTGTCAAATTGTCAACCGCTGGAAGGACATCGGCGGCTGGGCCATGGATGACTGAAGGCGTTACCCTGCTAGCGGCTCCAGCACCGGTTGCCAACCAGCTTTGCCAGGCGCAGCGGCGAATTCGGCGGCCACGCCCAATCCCACCACCGCCAGCAACACTTCCTCCCGGTACAGCAGCGGCAGCCGATCCCGTCGCCACGGCGGAATGCCGGCCTCCTGCAACAACTTCTTCAATTCCTGACTATGTTGGCGGCGGACGGGATGGAACCGCTCCCCTCCCCGACGAAAGCGGACGGTCAGCGTAACGCCGGCCAGCGCCGCCGCACTTAAACCAGCGCCGCCGGTTGCCTCCATCTGTAAACAGCCCACTCCTGACAAATTCAGCGGCGGCCAACCATCGAGGTCCGGTCGCCAGACCCATTGCTGATCGGGATCATGACGGGTGAGCGGCAGCATGGCGTACAGTGCATCGCGGTAACGCCGCATCTCGCCGCCCGGCCAACCAGCGCACGGTTGCCGATCCGGAGCAGCGCTCAGCAGATCGTGAAGAAGCTGCGTCAGTTGCCGGGCGTCGGGAATCGGCAGTTTCAAGCGCCGCAACCAGCGCCGCAGCAGATTGCGCTGGCGCGGTTCACCGAGTTCGCGCACGGCTGAAACCGGCAAACAGTCAAGACCCGGCGCGGCGATGCGGGCCAAATCAGCATCGGCCTCCGCATCCAGCCAACGGGCAGTTTCAGCGCACCATTGCGCGGAACGGGCCAGGGTGCGTGTCGCCGCCGGCCAGCGTTCCCGCAGCAGCGGCATAATCTGGCGGCGGAGATAGTTCCGGTCAAAGTCGAGACTGGCGTTACTGGCGTCCTCGATCCAGCGTAGGCCGTGAAGGCGGGCATAAGCCAGCAACTCGGCGCGATCCACCTCCAGCAGGGGACGCAATAGCCAACCCTCACCGAGTCGGGCCGCTACGGGCATCGCCGCCAGGCCATGCGGTCCGGCGCCGCGCAGCAATTGTAGTAGCAGGGTTTCGGCCTGATCATCGCGGTGATGGGCAGTCAACAGGGCAGCGCTAGAGTCGAGTTCGGCGCTGAAAGCAGCGTAACGGGCCAAGCGGGCGGCGGCTTCGGGACTTTCACCTGTCGTTGGCCGGGCATTCACCCGCAGGATGCGGAACGGAACGTCCAGCTCCCGGCAAATCTTGGCGCAATGTTCGGCCCAAGCCGACGAGGCGGCTTGCAGCCCATGATCGATATAAACAGCCTCAAGGCGGCGTTCCGGCCAGTGGGAACGGTGAGTTGCCAACCCATGCAGCAGAACATGGGAATCAACCCCGCCGCTATAGCCAACGATCAGCCGGCGGAGGTGGGGATAGCGGTCAAGGAGTGAATAGTGGTCCACGGAAGACACGGAAGGCGCGGAAGAATCAGTTTGGCGCCTTTTACCCTTTAACCTGTTCCTTCCCCAGCAACGCCGCGACGCTGCTCTGCCAGGCCGATTGCAGCGAAGCAACGGGTTCGGATTCCCGGAACGCCCCATAGGCCATCAACCGCCGGTAACGCTGTTCCAGTAGATCGTCCACGTCCAGCCCCGCCAACTGCCGCAGATGGTCCTGCAAGACGACACCCAGAGTTTCGGCCATCTGCGCTTGGTTGCGATGAGCGCCGCCCGGCGGTTCCGGGATGATGCCGTCAATCAGTTTCAGCTTCAGTAGCCGGTCGGCGGTCAAACCCATCGCTTCGGCGGCTTCAGCGGCCCGATCGGCGCTATTCCACAGGATCGCCGCGCAACCTTCCGGCGAAATCACCGAGTAAGTGCTGTACTGAAGCATGAGCACCCGGTCAGCGACCCCAATCGCCAATGCTCCACCAGAACCTCCCTCGCCAATCACCACGCTGATGATCGGAGTGCGTAGCCGGCTCATCTCAAACAGATTTCGCGCTATTGCCTCGCTCTGGCCGCGCTCCTCAGCGCCAATCCCCGGATAAGCGCCAGGGGTGTCAATGAAGCTCAGTACCGGCAATCGGAACCGTTCGGCCAGTTTCATCAGCCGTAGTGCTTTACGGTAGCCTTCCGGACGCGGCATTCCGAAATTGCGGTAAATCTTCTCCTTGGTGTCACGACCTTTCTGGCAGCCGATAATCAGCACTGGTTGCCCGTCCAGCCGCGCCAGCCCACCGACCAAGGCATGGTCATCGGCAAAAGTCCGGTCGCCGTGCAGTTCCTGAAATCCGCTGAACAACCGTTCGACATAGTCCAGCATGTAGGGCCGTAGCGGATGACGGGCGATCTGGGCGATCTGCCACGGCGTCAAGCTGGCGAAGATCGAGTCGGTCAGCGCCTTGCTCTTGGCTTCCAGCCGGGCGATCTCGTCGCTGATATTCAAGTCCTGTTCGGCGCTGAGGTGGCGCAACTCCTGGAGCATCGCCTCCAGTTCAGCAATTGGCTTTTCAAAATCCAGACAATTATTCGGGTGCATGGCGACTGGACGGTTCATTCTTTTTCCGGTAAGCGCATCGCCAGATACAACGATTCGTTCTCGCGTCGCACCAGTAGGGGGATGGCCTTGCTTTTAGGCAGTTCCTTGGCCATTTCGACAAAGTGGCTGGCATTCTTCACCGAGACGCCATTCAGCTGCAGGATAATGTCGTCCGGGTACAGCCCGGCGTTAGCGGCAGGACCTTCGTCGAGGGCTGCAACCAGAACGCCCTGATCTTCCATGCCCAGGGTGCGGCGCTGCTCATTGCTGAGATCGGCGATGGTGATTTTCAGCCGGGGATCGCTGTGTTCGTCCATTGTGGACACGGTTTCCGCCACTGCTTCCAGCCGGGCGATGGTGGCCTTGATTTCCAGCGGTTCGCCGTTGCGCAAGATCGACATCGCCACCGTTTTGCCCACCGGGGTCGCACCGATCATCCGTGGCAGTTGCGAGGATTCCTCCACCGGTTCGCCGCCGTAACGCAGGATGATGTCGCCCTGTTTGAAGCCGGCGCTGGCCGCCGGACTGTCCGGCAGAATCTGCGCGACCAGGGCGCCGCGCGGCCGGTCGAGATTGAACGCTTCGGCCAGATCATTGTTCACCGCTTGCAGCAGAATCCCCAGCCAGCCCCGCGTCACTTCGCCGGTGGCTTTCAACTGCTCGACCACCTGCATCGCCAGTTTGATCGGAATGGCGAACGACAGCCCCATATAACCGCCCGTGCTGCTGTAAATCTGCGAATTGATGCCGACCACCTCGCCGCGCAGGTTAAACAGCGGCCCGCCCGAACTGCCGGGATTGACGGCGACATCGCTCTGGATAAACGGTACGTAAGCGCCACTGGGCAGGTTACGGCCTACCGCACTGACGATGCCTTGAGTGACGGTATGCTCCAGCCCGAACGGCGAGCCGATGGCCAGCACCCATTCGCCGACCTCCAGGGTGTCGGAGTCACCGATCTTTACCGCCGGCAGGTTCTCGCCTTCAATTTTGAGCAGCGCCACATCAGTCAACTCGTCGGCCCCAATCACCTTGGCGGGTCGTTCCCGCTGATCGCTTAACCGGACAATGATCTTGTCGGAGTCCTGGGCGACATGAGCGTTGGTCAGGACATAGCCATCCGCCGAGAGAATGAAGCCCGATCCCAGCGAGTTGGCCTGCCGGTCGCTGGGCAGTTCGGGACGCTCCTGAAAAAACCGCTTGAAAAAATCCAGGTAGGAATTTTCCTTCCCTGGCAATTCCGGCAGGCCGGGCGAACGGACCGATGGTTGGCGGCGCGGGGTCTGCGTTGAGCTGATATTTACCACTGCCGGCTCATTCTGCCTGACCAGCTTGCGAAAATCGGGAAGCGTCTGCGGTTCAACGACAGGTCGCGCTGCCGGGGCGACCGCCATCCAGCAGAGCGTTAGCAGCAATACCAAAAATTGAATCAGGCGGCAGCTCATGGCGGGAATGGTTTCCTCAGGATAAACACAGGGTAGGGGATGAGACTGTGGAGTTGTCGCATTATAAGGATTGTCCGGGCATTGTGCGCCCAGGGGCGAATTTCCTTGAGCAGGATCCAGAGCCGTCGAGATGGCCGGCGGTGATTCGTCATCCAGAAACGCACTTCAAGACGCCGTACAGTATAAAAGTATAAAATTAGCGTACCCAACCAGTGAGAGAGGAGAGAAAGCATGGAACCCAATCTGGAACAGTCGATGGTGAGCGATCAGGACAAGGCCACCCGGTTTGTTTATGAGTTGGCGCTCAAACTGTTGGAACTGGAGGGGTCGGACATTTTCATCACCGCTGGCAGTCCGCCGGCGTTCAAGATCAAACAGGAAATTCATCCGTTGGGGGGACGGAAGTTGACCCCGCAGCAAACCACGACACTGGTGCGTTCAATCATGCACGATAACCAGGCGCGTGATTTTGACCGGCATCGCGAACTGAATTTTTCCCTGAACTTTCCCGATATCGCCCGCTTCCGGGTCAGCGCCTTTACTCAACGCGGCAGCGCAGGCATGGTGCTGCGACTGGTGCAGCAGCGGATCCCGACCATCGAGGAATTGCAGTTGCCGCCATTGCTGAATGACATCGCCATGACCGAGCGCGGGCTGGTGATTTTTCTGGGCGGCACCGGTTGCGGCAAAACCACGTCCATGGCGGCAATGTTGGATCATCGCAATGAAAATTCCCGGGAACACATCATCACGGTCGAAGATCCCATCGAATTTTTCCACCGGCACAAGCAATGTCTGGTCGATCAGCGGGAAGTGGGCACGGATACCGACAGTTATGAATCCGCCTTGAAAAATATCTCGCGGCAATCGCCCAACGTGGTGCTGATCGGCGAGTGCCGTGACCGGGAGACCATGGAAGCCGCTATCAACTTCGCCGAAACCGGCCACCTGTGCATCACCACCCTGCACGCCAACAACACTGACCAGGCGTTTGATCGGATCATCAATTTTTTCCCCGACGAGAAACGATCGCAAGTGCTGATGGACCTGTCGTTCAACATCAAGGCAATGATTTCACAACGGTTATTGCCATGCGAAGATCGGCCGGGGCTGATTCCAGCCATGGAAATCCTGGTCAACACCCCGCTGATGGCGGAGCTGATCTTTCAGGGTCGGGTCAAGGAAATTAAAGCCGTTCTGGCGCGCTCCAGCGGGCAGGAGGATGTCATTACTTTCGATCAGGCGCTGTTCAATCTGTATGAGGCGGGCCGGATCAGCTATGAGACCGCGATCCGCCATGCCGATTCCGCCAACAACCTGCGGTTGCGAATCAAGCTGGACGGCAAACGGTCGCCGCCGCAGGTCGAAGGCGCCAGCCATTTCCAGATTGCGGAAAGAGAAAAAACAACCTTGGCCGGGCGCACAAACAACCGCTAACAGTGGTTCACGCAATCCAAGGCAGGCAGGTAGGCGGCGCACATGCCTACACCTCGCCATAGCGGGCGCCAGCGCCGATCCAGCGCCGGATCAGCGGCTCCACGCAATCCGGGCGCGTGTGCAGCAATTCATCGGCGACCTGGCGGGCAGTAGGCAGCAGCGCCTGATCGCGGAGCAAATCGGCGACTCGCAGGATTTGTTCGCCGGACTGGCGAGCGCCGAGAACTTCGCCGGGGCCGCGCAATTCCAGATCGCGGCGAGCGATTTCAAACCCGTCATGGCATTCCCGCAGCGCCGCCAACCGATTATGCGCGACTTGGGACAACGGTGGCCGATACAGCAGCACGCAACTGCTGGCAAGAGCGCCGCGCCCGACCCGCCCGCGGAGTTGATGCAGTTGCGCCAAACCCAGGCGCTCGGCGTTCTCAATGATCATCAGGCTGGCGTTAGGTACGTCGACCCCGACTTCGATCACCGTGGTCGCGACCAGCAGGTCAAGTTGCCCCGCCGTGAAGAGGCGCATAACCGTCTCTTTGGTCGCCGCCGGCAGCCGGCCATGCGCCAGGCCGATCCGCAGTTCCGGCAGGATTTCGGTCAGCCGTTCCGCCGTGACGGCTGCGGCCTGGCATTGCAGCGCCTCGGATTCCTCAATCAACGGGCAGACCCAGTAGGCTTGCCGACCACTGCGGCAGGCCTGACGAATTCGGGCGATCACTTCATCGCGGCGGCTGTCGGGAATCGCGACGGTTTGCACCGGTTGCCGGCCTGGCGGCAGTTCGTCAATCACCGAGGTGTCGAGATCGGCATAGGCGCTCATCGCCAGGGTGCGCGGGATCGGTGTGGCGGTCATGATCAACTGATGTGGATGACCGCGACCCTGCCTGCCCTTTTCTCGTAGCGCCAGTCGTTGATGGACGCCAAAGCGGTGCTGTTCGTCAATGATCGCCAGCGCCAGTTCGGCGAAAGCAACGTGTTCCTGAAACAGGGCATGGGTGCCGACCACCACCTGAATCTGGCCAGACGCCAGCCGGTCCAGCGCCATCCGCCGCGCCTTGCCGGTCAGCCGCCCGGTCAACCAGGCAACCTCAATGCCCAGTGCGCTGAACCAGCCGTTGAAATTGCGGTAATGCTGTTCAGCCAGCAGTTCGGTGGGGGCCATCAATGCGGTTTGCGCGCCGGTTTCCACCGCCCGGATCGCGGCCAGCGCCGCCACGACGGTTTTCCCCGACCCGACATCGCCCTGCAACAGCCGCAGCATCGGACGCGGCTGGGCCAGATCGGCGGCGATTTCGTCCAGCACCCGCTGCTGGGCGGCGGTCAGAACAAACGGCAAGCGCTCCAGAAACCGTTGGGTCAACCCGCCATTCCCCGCCAGCGGCGGCGCAATATGCTGTTTCATCCGCTGACGCAACCGGCGCAGACTGAGCTGGTGCGCCAGCAGTTCTTCAAAGGCCAGGCGCCGCTGGGCTGGGTGGCGACCACTGTCCAATTCCGCCAGTGCAGTCGCGGCGGGCGGTCGATGCAACAGGCGCACCGCTTCAGCGATGGGCGGCAGTTGCAGTTGCGCCAGCACCGCTGGCGGCAGCAGTTCCGGCAACAGCGCGGCCTGATCCAGGCAGCCCAGCGCCTGCTCGACCAGACTGCGCAAGGTGAACTGTTGCAGGCCGGCGGTCGCCGGATAGAACGGCGTCAGACACGCGGCGGCGGGCGGTTCGTCCGAGCTGATCCGGCGGCACTCGGGATGAATCATTTCCAGCCCGGCATAACCTTGCCGCACCTCGCCGAAACAGCGCAGCCGCGCCCCGGTTTGACCCAGCAGTTGTTGCTGGCCTGGACTGAAATGAAAGAAGCGCAGGGTCAGCACGCCAGTGCCGTCGGCCAGGTGACAGAGCAGGAAGCGACGGCCACGGCTGGTCACTTCGCTGCCCACCACTTCCGCCTCGATTTGCGCCTCTGCGCCGGGTTGCAAGCGCCCGACCGGGGTGAGGCGGGTGCGATCCTGATAGCGCAGCGGCAAATGCAGCAGTACATCCACGATGGTGCGGATGCCCAACCGGAGCAAGCGATCCGCCAGTTTCGGCCCGACGCCTTTCAGGGCGGCGACGGACGATGGATCAGGCATAGGCGGGGTTCTCAGCTTGGGGATCAGACCAGGACTCCAATTTTGGATCAAACCGACCAGAAGCGTATGACACCCGTTCGGGATCGGGGTGAGTCGCCGGGTTCAGCGCATTGTAACCGCCAGAAAGCGCGACGTAATTCTTTGCCGCGCCAGCAACGGCAAATCTTTCAAACCGGCGCTATTCTTGATGCAATGAATTGGGCGGGAGAATCCAGAGTTCGACCCCGAGCTTTGATGGAGAAAAGCCGCTTGTGCTAAATCGACATTACCCACCTGACCGTTGGAGCACTCCGCCGCATGGCTCACGATAATGAATTCACCCTGTTGCAAGAACGGCGGTTCCTGCCGTTTTTTGTGACCCAGTTTCTCGGCGCGTTCAATGACAATGTGTTCAAAAACGCCCTGATCATCCTGATCGCCTTCCAGATTGCGGCCAGCGATCCCGCCCGTTCCAATCTGCTGATTAATCTGTGCGCTGCGCTGTTTGTACTGCCGTTCTTCCTGTTTTCAGCCACTGCCGGCCAACTGTCCGACAAGTATGAAAAGTCGCGTTACATCCGCTGGGTGAAACTGCTGGAAATCGCCATCATGCTCGGCGCGGCGGCGGGATTCATGTTGAACAGCGTCCCGCTGCTGATCGCTATGCTGTTCATGATGGGTTTTCATTCGACGCTGTTTGGGCCCGTCAAGTACAGCATCATGCCGCAACATCTACGCCCGGAAGAGTTGATCGGCGGCAACGCCTGGATCGAAATGGGCACCAATATGGCGATCCTGCTCGGCACCCTGCTTGGCGGGATTCTAATCGCCTGGCCGCAGGGTCATCTCTGGGTATCCTGCGCGGTCATCACCATTGCCGTCCTTGGTTTTTTCAGCAGTCTGGCGATTCCGCCAGCTCCCCCCGCCGCGCCGGATCTGAAAATCAACTGGAACCCGGCCAGCGAGACCTGGAACATCCTCAAGTTTACCTACCAGAACTTCACCGTGTTTCAGTCGGTGCTGGGCATTTCCTGGTTCTGGTTCCTGGGCAGCGTCTATCTGGCGCAACTACCCAATTTCACCAAGTTAACGCTGGGCGGCGGCGAGCATGTGGTGACCTTGCTGCTGACCCTGTTCGCCATTGGCATCGGCGCCGGGTCGCTGCTCTGCGAACGGTTATCCGGGCGGATGGTAGAAATCGGTCTGGTGCCGTTTGGCTCCATCGGTCTGACCGTGTTCGGGATCGACCTGTTCTTCGCCACGCCAGCCAGCCAGCCCCAGGGCGAATTATTGGGAATGCTGGCGTTTCTGGCGCAGCCGGGCAGTTGGCGGGTGGTCGCCGACATCATGCTCATCGGCATTTTCGGCGGCATCTACATCGTGCCGTTGTACGCTCTGGTGCAGCAGCGCAGCGCTCCAAGCCACCTGTCGCGGGTGATCGCCGGCAATAACATCCTTAATGCGGTGTTCATGGTGGCGGCGGCGCTGATTGCCGTCGCGCTGCTGGATCAAGGGTTGAGCATCCCGCAAGTGCTGCTGGTCATGGCGATTTTCAACGCTGCGGTGGCAGTCTACATTTTTGCCCTGGTGCCCGAATTCCTGATGCGGTTCATCGTCTGGATTCTGGTCAATGTGATTTATCGGCTGCGGACAAAGGGGCTGGAGCACATTCCCAACGAGGGGCCAGCGGTGGTGGCGTGCAATCACGTGAGCTACATGGATGCGCTGATCGTGATTGGTTGTTGCCGGCGACCGATTCGTTTTGTCATGGATCACCAGATTTTCAAAATCCCGGGCCTGAACTTTATCTTCCGCACGGCTGGGGCCATTCCGATTGCCCCGATGCGAGAAAACCCCGAAATCCTGGAGCGCGCTTACGATCGGGTCGCCCGCTATCTGGAAGAGGGCGAAGTAGTCGGCATTTTCCCGGAGGGGCAATTGACAAAAGACGGCGAACTGGGTCTGTTCAAGGGCGGCATCGAGCGAATTGTCAAACGCACCCCGGCTCCGGTCGTGCCGCTGGCCTTGCGCGGGATGTGGGGCAGTTTTTTCAGTCGTCGCTACGGGAAAGCGATGAACCATTTCCCCCGGCGGTTCTGGTCGCGGATTGAACTGGTAGCCGGCGAACCGGCGCCGGCGGCGCAGGCGACTTCAGCTTTGTTGCGTGAGCGGGTGATGACGTTGCGGGGCGATCGACCCTAGTCGGGCAAAGTCGCTAAATTGGCGGAGAGGGTGGGATTCGAACCCACGTGGGGCGGCTAAGCCCCCATCCGATTTCGAGTCGGCGCCGTTGTGACCGCTTCGGTACCTCTCCGGGAGGGAACTGCTTGGAGCGAACAAAGAAGAGCTTTATATTCTACCGGATTGGTGCGCTTTGCCAATCACTTTGTCCGCGCCGTCCACTGAGGGCGAAGGATCGCCCTGACCGCTACCCTGCCGTATGCCAACGCCCTAATGAAACAGTCGCTTGCCCCCGCCAGTCCTAAATTCCCGGACAGTCCGCCCGCGCCAGAGGCCGATGATGCGGACTTTGAACCGGAGTCCGCCACCCTCGGCCAGCGCTTTACGACCTGGCTGAAGCATTTCGCCCTGTACCTTGGCGCAGTTATGACCGCTTGCGCGTTTGGACTGTATTTCCTGTGGCGACTCCCGATTCCTCAGGAAGCCGCGCAGTTGCTCAAAAGCGCCGGCGATCCACCCCGGTCCCGTTCGCTCGCAACCATCGTCGCGCCTCCCCCGGCCCGGTCGCCAAGCACCATGTCGGCAGCGGTTGCGCCGCCAGTTGCGCCGGATTCGCCGCCCATCGTCGCGACGCCATCGCCACCAACCGCCACTGATCCCTCCACCGACCCCAGCCTTACCAAAACCGCCGTCCCCACTGCGCCCTTGGCTGAAACGCCAGCCGAAGAGGAGACGGCGCCACTGTCCGAAATCGACCAGTTGCTGGTAGAGGCGCAACAACAGATGGAGAGCCGCCGCCTGACGGCTCCCGCTGGCGGCAACGCTTTGCGCAGCTATCAGCGCGTCCTCGAACTGGAAGCTGATAATTCCGCCGCGCTGGAAGGCTTAGAGCGCATCGCCGCTTATTATCGGGACATTGCTGAGCAAACCCGGCAACTGGGGCGTCTGGAAGAGAGTCTGGCTTATATCGGTCGGGGTTTGCAGGCATCGCCCAAAAACGAGCGGTTGCTGAACCTGCGTCGGGAAGTCCGGCTGGCCCGGCAACGGGAACAGGAGCAGCGCCAGGCGCGGGTGGAAGAAGCGCGGCGGCAACAGGCCGATCGCGACGAGCAGAATCAGTTGCGCCAGAGGATGGTCGAACCGCAACAACCGTGGTGGCGACAGCCGGCGCCGCCGGCCAACGATAGCGGCTTCAACCAACGGTAAGCAGCGCCGTCGCGACGCCGACTGGTTTGTTGCCCCGGCGGACGCGGAAGAACTCTCGCAACAATGATCCGCACTCCTCGGCCAGGACCCCGCTGCTGATCTGGATGCGATGATTCAGCACATCCGTTTGCAGCAGATTGAACACGCTGCCCGCTGCGCCGGCGCGGGGATCGGCGGCTCCAAACACCAGCCGCGCTACCCGGGCGTGAATCATCGCCCCGGCGCACATCGAACAGGGTTCCAGAGTCGCATACAGGGTGCAGGCCGCCAGCCGGTAATTGCCGCTAGCGGCGGCGGCGGCCCGCAACGCCAGCATTTCGGCATGGGCGGTCGGATCGCAGACACCGATGGACTGATTCCAACCCTCGCTCAGCATCTCGCCATTCCGCACCAGCACCGCGCCCACCGGCACTTCGCTGGCCGCGCCTGCCCGACGGGCCAATTCCAGGGCTCGGCTCATCCAGTAGCGATCCCTGGCGTTCTCCGGTTCGTTCGCGCCGGCCATCATCCGGACTCCACATCCGCTGGGTGGAATGGCGCAACCGGTCGATCCAGCGTCCAGCGCACCGCGCGCGCCAAATCGAGTTTCAGAAACGGTTTTTCCAGCAGCGCACAGTCCAGCGGCAACAAATCGGCGGTCTGATCCGAACAACCGGACATCAGCAACACCCGCAGCGCCGGGTGCTGGCGGCGGGCTGCAATTACGAGATCATGGCCGCTGACTCCGCCTGGCATGATCACGTCGCTTAACAGCAAATCCGGGGCAGGCTCGGTCGCCAACCACGCCAGCGCTTCCCGTCCGTTAGCGGATTCACGCACCGCATAGCCCAATCCGACGAGGGTGCGGGCGACGAATTCGCGAATGTCAGGATCATCTTCCACCAGCAACACCGCTTCCCGCCCGCGCAAGCGGGTTTCATCCGGGGTTATCTCACTGCGGGAAGCTGACGGCGACGGTGCTCCTTTGGACGTATAGCGCGGCAAATACAGCTCAACCGTGGTTCCGGCGCCGACCTGGCTGTGAATGCGGATATGGCCGTCAGACTGCTTGATGAAACCGTAGACCATGCTGAGTCCCAGCCCGGTGCCCGCGCCCAGTTCCTTGGTGGTGAAAAATGGCTCAAAGGCGCGTTCGATCACTTCCGGGGCCATGCCGCAGCCGGTGTCTCCCACCGTTAACTGCACATAATCGCCGGGAATGACATCGGGATGCCGGGCGGCGTAGGCGGCGTCCAGCGTCAGATTACGGGCCTCAATGTGCAATCGCCCCCCACCGGGCATGGCGTCGCGGGCGTTGATCGCCAGATTGAGGACTGCGTTGGTCAGTTGGCCGGGATCGACCTGGATATTCCAGATGGCGCTATCCGTTACGGTGTCCAGCTCAATGCTGGCGCCAAGGGTGTGCTTCAAGAGTTCGGCGATTTCCTGCAATTGCTGGTGCGGCGACATCAATCGCGGCTGGAGAGTCTGCTGGCGGGAGAACGCCAGTAGACGACGGGTCAGATCCGCGCCGCGCCGCGCCGCGTTCATCGCGGTGTGCGCGGCCCGGTGCAAGCCGGGGTTATCCCGCAACCCTTCTTCAAGGCCGGCCAGACTGCCCAGAATGACCGTCAGCAGGTTATTAAAATCATGAGCGATGCCACCGGTGAGCTGGCCGACCGCCTTCAACTTTTGCGCCTGGTTCAACGCCATCTGGGTTTGCCGGTATTCGGTCAGGTCTTCGCTGAGCATGAAGCAGCCGATGATCGGCGCCGGTTCGGCAGGACGCGGCGCATGAGGGATAAAATAGGAACGGACATACATCCGTTCCATCGGGGTGATCAGTTCATATTCGACATGAGTGCTGCGGCCATTCAACGCGGCATCGACATGAGTCAGCAACTGTTCGGCCAGCGACGGGCTGAGCATTTCGCCAAAGGTGCGCCCCAGAAAAGCCGTAGTCGCCACGCCAAACCATTCGGCGTGTTTCTGGTTGACGAACTGGTAGCGCCGGTCGACATCGAGATAGGCGATCAGCACGGGCACGGTGTCGGTGATCAGCCGGATGCGGTTTTCGCTCTCGCGCAAAGCGGCGGCGATCCGCTGCCGCTCTTCCACTTCCCGCGCCAGTTGGGCGTTGAGCGCCAGCAATTCGACGGTGCGGTCGCGGACCCGCGCCTCCAATTGTTCGTGACTGTCGCGTAGCGCAGTTTCGGCTTCCTTGCGGGCGGTGATGTCTTCATAAACCGTGATAAAGCCGCCGCCCGTGATCGGTTCGCCGCGAATCTCCAGCACCGTGCCATCGGGGCGGATGCGTTCGAAGCAATGGCTCTGGAATGCTTGCGCCAGGCGCACCCGCTCGGCGGTTTGCGCGACCGGATCGCCGGGACCGTATTCACCGCGCCCGGCGTTGTAGCTGATCAATTCAGCAAACGGCAGCCCGACCCGCAGCAGGTCCGGCGGAAAATCCAGCAGTTCGACGAAGCGGCGATTCCAGACCATCAATCGCAGTTTCCGATCGAAAATACTGATCGCCTCGTGCAGATGATCCAGTCCGCCCAGGGTCATCAGACCACGTTCGGCGTCGGACAGACCGGCGAGATTCGATGAAGGCGGCTCGGGAGATTCACGCATGGCGGCGGCTTATTCCCATTCGATAGTCGCTGGCGGCTTGCCGGAGATGTCGTAGACCACCCGCGAGATGCCGGTCACTTCGTTGATGATCCGCCGTGAAACCCGATCCAGAAAATCGTAGGGTAAATGCGCCCAGTGAGCGGTCATGAAATCCACGGTCTCCACCGCCCGCAGGGCAATAACGTAATCATAGCGGCGACCATCGCCCATGACTCCGACCGATTTGACCGGCAGGAACACCGCAAACGCCTGGCTGGTGCAATCGTACAGATCGGCCCGACGCAGTTCCTCAATGAAAATGTGATCAGCGCGGCGCAGCAGATCGGCGTATTCCTTTCTGATTTCGCCGAGAATTCGCACGCCCAAACCGGGGCCGGGAAATGGGTGACGGTAGACCATCTCGAACGGCAACCCCAGTTCCACCCCCAACCGCCGCACCTCGTCCTTGAACAGTTCCCGCAAGGGCTCGACCAGCTTCAGCCGCATCGCCGCCGGCAATCCGCCGACATTGTGATGAGACTTGATGATGTGGGCCTTGCCGGTTTTCGCGCCCGCCGATTCGATGACATCAGGATAAATGGTCCCTTGGGCCAGCCATTTGACGTTACGAAATTTGGCGGCTTGCTCCTCGAAAATCGTCACGAACAACCCACCGATGATTTTCCGTTTCTGTTCGGGATCGGTCACCCCGGTCAGCGCCGCGAGAAACCGCGCCTCGGCGTCCACCCGGATCACCCGCACCCCCAGATGCTGGCCGAAGGTGGTCATCACCTGATCGCCCTCATGCAGGCGCAGCAATCCGGTGTCAACAAACACGCAGCTCAGTTGATCGCCGATCGCCCGGTGCAGCAGCGCGGCCACGACCGAAGAATCGACCCCGCCGGATAAGCCTAACAACACCTGGTCATCGCCGACCTGGGAACGGACGGCGGCGAGGCTGTCCTCAATGATGTTGCCGGTCGTCCACAGTGGCTGGCAGCCGCAGATGTCCAGCACGAAACGGCGCAGGATCCGCTCACCCTGGCGGGTGTGGGTCACTTCAGGATGGAATTGTAACCCGTACCAGCGCTTTTCCTCGTTGGCGATGCCCGCCACCGGACAGGCGGCGGTGCTGGCGATGCGGGTGAAACCGGGCGGCAAGCGCGTCACCCGGTCGCCGTGACTCATCCACACATCGAGCAGGCCGTAACCCTCTGGACTGGTGTGATCCTCGATATCGCGCAGCAGGGCAGAATGGCCGTGGGCGCGGACCTGGGCATAGCCGAACTCGCGGTGATCGGACGATTCCACCAGTCCGCCCTGTTGCATCGCCAGGGTCTGCATCCCGTAGCAGACGCCGAGGAGCGGCACAGCGAGGTCGAATACTTTTTGCGGGGCGCGGGGACCATCGGCCAAAGTGGTGGATTCCGGACTACCCGACAGAATGACGCCATGCGGGCGAAAGGCGCGAATAGCGGCTGGGTCAGCGTCCCATGGCTGAATTTCGCAATACACGCCGATTTCCCGCACCCGGCGGGCAATGAGCTGGGTGTATTGGGAGCCGAAATCCAGAATCAGGATGCGGTCGAGATGAATATCGCGGGCGGTCATGGCGGCACCCTGAAAGTGAATTAAAGGTTTAAAACGGTGGGAGTATAATGGGCCTATTCCGTAACAAACAGTCCCGCCCACGACCGCCAGGCCGCGTGGCAAAGGAGGATCCAATGAACTCTCCGACGCCCGTTTCGCCAACCGCTGCCGCTGTTCCGCAGTCCCCGTTTGATCCATTTGACATCTTCGGCTCCAGCCTGGCCGTGCAGCAGGCCTGGCTGCGCCAACCCGAGCGACTGGCGGCCATCGTACAGGATTTGGCGCTGGACGCCGTCCGAGTTCATAGTCGTCTGGCCCGCGCCGGGTGCGGCATTCCCAGTGATCCGGAAGTTACGGCAGTCCGGTTCGACGAACGCTTTCAGCAAGCCGCCTGGACGGATCAACCCTGGTTCGCCTATCTCAAGGAGAGTTACCTGCTGTATAGCCGCTGGCTGGAAGACGCCATTTACGCCACCGAGGATGTTGATCCGCAACAACGGCGGCGGGCGGGATTCTGGACCCGGCAATGGCTGGACGCTCTCGCCCCCACCAACTTTTTCTGGACCAATCCTGAAGCGCTGAACCGCGCCCACGCCAGTCAGGGCGTCAGCGTCCTGCAAGGCTGGCAGCACTGGCTGGAGGACGCCGCCGCTAAAAACGTGCAAATGGTCAAGCCCGATGCTTTTGAAGTCGGTCATGATCTGGCGACCACTCCCGGCCAGGTGGTGCTGCGGAATGAATTGCTGGAGCTGATTCAGTACGCGCCGGCCACCGCCCAGGTTCGCGCCATGCCCATCGTGCTGGTCGCGCCGTGGATCAACAAGTTCTACATCATGGACTTGAGTCCACGCAACAGCCTGATTCGCTATCTGGTCAGCCAAGGTTTTACCGTCTTCGTCACCAGTTGGAAAAATCCCGGCCCCGAAGCGCGGGCGACGACGCTGGATGATTATTTGTTGAAGGGCGTCCGTCCGGCCTTTGAAGCCGCTCGCACGATCTGCAACGTCCCACAGATTCACGCCACCGGTTATTGTCTGGGCGGCACCGCGGTCGCAATGCTGCTGGCCTGGCTGAACGCGGATGCCACCGACCGCGCCGCCAATCCAGTCGCCCATTGGACTACTTTTACGACCCTGACTGATTTCAGCGATCCGGGCGAGATTGGTGTTTTTCTCAATCCGGGCAGTTTCGACTTCCTGCGGCAACGCATGGCCAAGACCGGTTATCTGGACGGCGCTGACATGGCGGGCGCCTTCCGCATGCTACGCCCCAACAGCTTGATTTGGCACTATGTGATTCACAGCTACCTGTACGGCGAAGACTTGCCGCCGAGCGATGTGCTGTTCTGGAACTGTGATTCAACGCGGATGCCGGCGGCAATGCACGAGTTTTATCTGCAAGAGTTGTATATGAACAACCGGCTGATCGAACCGGGCGGGCTGGAGATCGGCGGCCGTCGGCTGGATTTGGGCGCGATCAGCCAGCCGTTATACGCCGTGGGCGCGGAGCAGGATCATATCGCGCCCTGGAAACAGACCTTCCGGCTGTGTGGCCTGACCGGGGGACCAGCGCGGTATGTGCTGGCGACTTCCGGCCATATTCTGGGCATCATCAATCCACCGGTGACGCCGCCCAAGCGGCGATTCTGGGTGGGCGACGCTACTGGAGCGCAGGATGCGGAAGCCTGGCGGGAGCAGGTTGAAAAAGCGCCGGGATCGTGGTGGGACGACTGGACGCGCTGGCTGGGCGAGCGGTGCGGGCCACTGGGAACCCCGCCGTCGTTGGGCAGCGCCGCTTATCCGCCGTTGGAGCCAGCGCCGGGACGGTATGTGCGGGAAGGATAAATCCTGGTCCACGGAACACGCGGAAAATCAGGGAAGGTTAAAGGCCAGGCTCCAAACTTTAACCTTCTTTACTCCCTCGCCCTGGATTGCGCCACAGGACTTCGACGCCGCCTTCGTCACGGGCGAGAATCCGGCACAGGACAAACAGCAGGTCTGACAACCGATTCAGATAAACCTGCGCCGACTCGCCCACCTCCTCCTCCCGCGCCAGTGACACCACCCGCCGTTCGGCGCGGCGGCAAACGGCTCGGGCGATATGGCAATCCGCCGCCGCCCGTCCACCACCCGGCAAGATAAATTCCTTGAGCGGCGGTAACTGGGCGTTGAACGCGTTCAACGCCGCTTCCAGCTGCTCAATATCTCCGGGCAGGATCGCCTGGTGGCCCGGAATACTCAACTCCCCGCCCAAATCAAAAAGCTTGTGTTGCACGTCCTGCAAGCAAGCCCGCATCGCCTCGCGCAAATCATGCGCCAGCACGCGGCCAACCGTGCAATTCAACTCATCCACCTCGCCAATCGCCTCAATCCGCAAGCAGTCCTTGGCCACCCGTTCGCCGGTACCCAAGCCAGTGGCGCCAGCGTCGCCGGTGCGGGTGTAGATTTTGGAAAGCCGGTTGCCCATCGTCGCTCCTCATCCTGTCGCTATGGATGGTTCACGCGAACCATCGCTATCGTTGAAATTGTACTCCCCCTGACTGAAGCTGGCGCATCCTCCCCGATCGACTTTGATCGTTCGCCTGCCGGGACGGTCCGCAAATAGAACATCCTTTCTGTTTATTCCGGCAGGATAATTTAAATAAATAGTTATTTTTCAATAAGTTATAATATTAGACCAAATTATTGCAACTACCTGAATTCAGTCAAATTATTTTTAATCAATCCGCTTTTTTCATAACCAGGCATGGATGTTGTTTGCGATTTTTTCCTGAATGAGAAGCATTCCCGCCACGATCAGGAAAAAATTTTTTAATTATTTGTTTATAAATGATTTTTTACTTTTTTGTCGTAAAAATCAATTCTGCAATTAACTTGTTGATATGTAATATATAAAATCAAAAAGATCGGTGATTAAAAACTTATATCCAAATTGCCTAAAAAGATTTATTTTGCAATTAAGTACTTGCAAAGGATTTCTACCCCGTGGTCTTATAGATACGTGCTGTGTTGCAGCATGTTCCCTGCCATAAGTCAGCCTGAAACCCTGACTCGGGAACGTCAGGCGACACCGGCGCCGGGCTGGCAGGCCCTTGCCGGAGTTGCTTAGGTCGGGTTTGCGGCAACCGGAGCCATCCGGGAAAATCCAGGAATGATGAACCGCCGTCTACGGATCAAACCCATCGAGCGCTTAACTGTTCGTACTGATACGACGGAGGTTTTTATGGAATTTACGGGATGCGTTAGGGATCGAGTTGCTCTGACCCTTAATTCAGTCCTGCTGGGCGCAGTCTTGTCGATGCCCCTGGCAACGCTGGCTCAATCGCCAAAAGCCGGCGGCGATGATCAACCCACCCAAACCCTAACGGTGGCCATTGCCGATAGCGCTCTTACTGCCCTCGACGATGACGCCGATTCCACCGTAACAACCCCCGCCAACCAACGGAAAATCGCCCGGCTTTCCCGACATATCCAGAACCGCTATCAGGTTGCTGGGCATCGCGCCGATGCGATTGTTCGCGAAGCCATCGACAATGGCCATCGTCACCAAATCGATCCAGAACTGATTCTGGCGATTATCGCGGTCGAATCCACCTTCAAGGAGCGGGCGGTCAGCCGATGTGGCGCGCGGGGGCTGATGCAAGTGATGCCTGGCTCACATAGTCGCAAAATGGTTCAAATTGGCGGTTCCCACCAGTTGTTCGATCCGGCGAAAAACATTCATATTGGTTCGCGGATTCTGGTCAACTACCTCGACGACCATGACGGCAATTTGCGCCGGGCGCTGCTCAGCTACAACGGCAGTCTGGGGTCGCGATCCTCCTTCCCTGAACGGGTTATGCGGATTTACCGCGACTTGCAGCGGGTCACCACTGAAGGCTAATACCGGACCGGCCATCGCGCCGGGGCGGATCTTGCCCCGGTCTGCCGCTCGGCCATCGTGGTTGCCGCCTTGACTGGCGCGATGCGCGGATCGTCGAATTCTGATTCATAATCATGAATCCGACTATCGGCTGTGATCCGACCCCATGCGCCATTCTTCACCCGCTCTCACCGTTTTGGCAGCCCAGTTAACCAGCAACCGGCCATTGCCGCCGGTGGATCGCTGGAATCCGCCGTTCAGCGGCGACATCGATATTGAGATCGCCCGAAATGGCGTTTGGCGCTACGCCGCCGATCCAATCCAGCGAGAAACCCTGGTTCGATTATTCGCCTCGATCCTGCGCCGCGACGACGATGGACATTATTATCTGGTGACGCCGGTCGAAAAATGGCGGATTCGGGTAAGTGACGCCCCCTTTGTCGCGGTGCGGGTCGATGCTGTCGGCGCTGGTCATGATCAATCCTTAACCTTTACCACCAATGTAGGCGATACCGTGATCGCCGGTCCTGAGCATCCGCTCACGGTAATCTATTCAGTTCCCGGCGGCGAGCCTTCCCCCTATATCCATATTCGCGGCCGGTTGATGGCCTTGCTCAGCCGGGCAGTGTTTGTGGAACTGGCTGGGCTGGGCGAAGAGCGCTTGACGCCAGCCGGACGAAAATACGGGGTCTGGAGCCAGGGCTGCTTCTTTTGCCTCGGTGCGCTGGATGATGGCGAGTGAACCAGGAGCGCCATCCATGCTTCATCCGCTTCGGTCCTTGCTGAGTGTGATCGTGCTGCTGCCTTCCTATACGCTGGTGCTGCTGATCCGGCTGATCAAATGGCTGATTGCGCCACTGGCGCTGCTCATCCAGATGCTGATCGGCGTTCCACTGGTTTTACTGCGACTCCGGCAGCCATTGCGGCCGCGTTTTGTTCCGCTGCAGGAAAGCGAGTTGCCTGACGCCGCCTGGATTGCGCTGACCAACACCGCTGAGGCCCTGGCGCCGGATGGTTTCGTCGATTACGGCAACTTTCGTTGCGACGGGCTCATTCAAGGCGCAACACTCTGGTTGCGACTGCTGGGGCAACCGAGCATCAGCGCCCTTGCGGCTCATATTGCATTCTCTGCGGGAGGTCGGCCCTCTCGGCAATTCGTCGAGTTTTCGACCGGATTCGCTGATAACCGGGTGCTGGGCGCCAATAACCTGGGTATGCCCTACAGCCTGCCAGCGCCCGCCTATTTGGCGCGGGTGCAATTGAAGGATGTCTGGGACCCGCGAGCATTGTATGTCCTGCACCGTGATCTGGTGGCGGCGTTGCCACAGACGGTCAGTGCGGCCAACATCGAACGAGCGGTTCATGATCCGGCAGGGCTGTTGGCGGATGGTTACATCCGGGAAGTCCGGGCGTTGCTGGAACAGGGTTGGCTGCGATCGACCGGCGACGGCGAGTCGGTTCGCTTGAGCTGGCAGGGCGCAGTGCTAGGCGTCTGGCGGCAAGCCTGGCCGTTAGCCAGTCTGCACCTTCGCACCGCCGACCGCCGCTCTCGCCAATTGCTGGCCGAGCATGGCATTGATGTTGCCGCGTTTGCTGGAGCCGCTGTCGCGATTGTGGTTGACCGCCGCCCGTTGCCAGAGCAATCAGCACCGCTGACCACTGTATGCGCTGGCTATGAATATGCACAATTTGTGGCCAAGCAGACGGATCCAAAGGCGGCGCTGGAAGCGGTAACCGTTGAACTGGAATGTGATGCAGCGGAGATTGTCGTTCCTCGCGAGTTCCGCTATTCCTTCCGGGGACGCAGTGACCAGCCTGAGCGACGAATTCGCCGGTTCCGTAGTTTTGACATCCTGCTCGATCCAGGGGCTGGTTTGTTGGCGGTAACCGCGATGGACCGGGAATTTGAGCAGGCCGCCGACGATGCTGAATGGGCTGAACTGACTGCGGCTACATTAATGCAACTTCCGTTGCGACTTGGTCCGTGGCTGGACGATCTCGACACGATCCTGCCGACGGCGCTGCAGGCGCTGAACGCCGATGCCGCAGGCAGCAAACCGGATTCGGCTTCGCTGTATATCGACGAGGACGGAAATGTTTGTTGGCAAGTGGTCGCTTGGACCGCGAATGACAAGCCTTTGTATGTCGTGCTTAACGCGCGTACTGGTTTGATCATTGAGCACAGTGGTTTCTGATCTCAACAACTTGAGCGTCATCCAATAGATCGCAACCGGGGTGTCAGTCACCATCCCCCGGCAGAGCCGGGAGATGGTGATTTTAAATAGTTAGTTTTTGTCATGTACAGAGAGGGTTCTAATAAATGAGGTCCGTCAACTGTTAACGAAACATTTTTACCCGTTCGTGTTCGTGTTTTTGTGGAGTACCGGTTTTATCAGCGCCTGATGGGGTCTGCCAGACTTGCAGCATCGAGCACGGCCTCAACTGACTTTGACGCGATTTTCGCCCATGTCGTTGTCCGTAATCCCGTCGCTGGACAGCACGATCACCCGGTCGGCCGAGGCAATCGTTTCCGGGCGGTGAGCCACGATGATCCGGGTCAGTTTCAACCGGTGTACGGCTTCGTTCACGCGGTGTTCGAGTGCGATGTCGAGGTGGCTGGTGGCTTCGTCCAGAAACAGGATGCGCGGCCGGTGATAAAGGGCGCGGGCCAGCAGCAGGCGCTGTTTTTGCCCACCGGAAAACACTGTACCCATGTCGCCGACCAGGGTGTGGTACTGCATGGGCATCG
The DNA here is from genome assembly GCA_020890855.1 of Candidatus Contendibacter sp. Lineage (GTDB taxonomy): Bacteria > Pseudomonadota > Gammaproteobacteria > Competibacterales > Competibacteraceae > RXIV01. The sequence continues at coordinate 25,148 of JAJHPN010000343.1, forward strand.
CGACGATATCCTCATGGATGGCGGCCAGTCGGGCGCTGGCCTCCATGCGTTCGTGATCGGGTTGGAGGTCAAAGAATCCGATATTTTCAGCAATGGACCCGGCAAAGAGCTGATCGTCCTGCATCACGCTCGCCACTGCGCGGCGGTAGCGGGTCAATCCGATCTGGGTCAGCGGCATCCCGTCCACTTCGATGCTACCCTCCGTCGCCGGTAGCAGCCCGAGCAGGAGTTTAACCAGGGTGGTCTTGCCACAACCCGAGGGGCCAACGATGGCCACCGATTCACCGGCCTGTACCTCAAAACTCAGGCGGCTGAACACCATCGGTGTTGAATCGGCGTAACGGAAGCCCAGATTTTTCACTTCAATCGCGCCGCTCATGGGCGCTGGGCCGAGGATGTGTCGGTCATCCCGTGGTTCTGGCGTGGTCAGGGCGATGTCGCCGACCCGCTCGGTGTGCACGCCGAGCATCCGCAATTCCAGCCCTTTTTCTATGAGAGCGGTGGTGCGCTGAACGAATTGGGTCTTGTAGGCCACGAACGCGAACAGCATTCCCACTGAAAAACCGTGACCCTGCGTGCTATCCAGCACCAGTCGTGCGCCCAGCCAGATCGTCACTACGTTTTCCACGCCGAACAGCAGCGTGTTCGTGGTTTGGTACAGAATCCCCAACCGCTGAGTGCGGAGACTGGCGTTAAATTCGTCAACGACCAGGTTCTGCCAGGTCGTGCTGCGCTGATCTTCGTGAGCAAACAGCTTGATGCTTTGCATCCCGCGCACCGTTTCCAGAAAGTGGCTCTGTTGCTTGGCGCTACGCACGATGTGTTCTTCAGTCGCCAGTCGCAGCGGATAGTAAAGTGCGAACCGCAGCCCGGCATAGGCGCTGGCCGCCGCTATCGCCACCAGCGCCAGCGGGAGGCTGTAGAACAGCATGATGCCCAAGGTGAGGATCACCATCACCCCGTCGATCAACGCCTCCAGAAAGCCGGTGGTCAGGGTGCGCTGAATCACGTTCAGCGACCCGAAGCGGGAGACCACATCGCCCATGTGCCGCTTGTCGAACCAGTCCATCGGCAGACGGATCAGGTGCCGAAACAGGTTGGCCAGCAATTGCAGGTTGAGCGTGGCGCCGAGCACCATCAACACCCAGGCGCGCAAGCCGGTGACCCCGGCTTGAATGATGGCCAACAGCAGAAAACCGATGCCGAGGACGGTCACCAGATCCCGATCCTGCGCCACCAGCGCCTGATCCACGATCCATTGCAAGTAGAACGGGGCCAGAATGGCGAAAAGCTGGAGCACCAAGGCCAAGGCCAGCACTTGCGTGACCGTGCCGCCGATCCCGTGGAGGCGGCCCATCAGCGCCGTGATCGGGACGTTGCGGGTTTCGGTGCGCGGCGTGAAGTTCTGCGTGGGGGTCAGTTCCAGCGCCACGCCGGTAAAGTGTTTGGAAAACTCGGTTAAAGGCAGTTCGCGTTGGCCGATGGCGGGATCATGCAGGGTGACGCGCCCGGCGCGCACCCGGGTCAACACCACAAAGTGGTCGAAGTCCCAGTGCAGCAGGCAGGGGAGCTTCAGTTGCGGCAGATGTTCGAGTTCCAGGCACAATGGACGCGACGCGAGATGCAGGCTGCCGGCAATCTGCATCAAGTCGGTAAGGGTGGTCCCTTTCAGCGAAATCGAATAGCGGGCGCGGAGCGCGGCCAGGTCCAGGCGATGGCCGTGATAGCCGGCCACCATGGTCACAGCGGCCAGCCCGCATTCAGCGGCTTCGGTTTGCAGAATGAGCGGTGTAGCGCGGGCAAAGGAAAAATTCAGCATGGATTCTCCGCTCACAGGCGTCCGGTCACGGCCAGCAGCGGATCAAATACCCATTCCAGGATACTGCGGCGGTCTACCGCGATATCGGCGTCCACCACCATCCCGGCCTGTAAGGCCATGTCCTGGCCGTAGGCGGACACCTGCTGCGCGGGCAGCCGCACCGTCACCCGGTAGACCGGTTCCTGAATCGGCAGCGGCAGGTTCGACTCGTTGGGCTGGATCACGGTGCGACCGATCTCGATCACTTCGCCCAGGTAATGGCCGAAGCGCTGGTAGGGGAAGGCCCGGTAGCGCAAGGCGACCGACTGGCCGGGCTTGATGAAACCAGCGGCGTGGGTGGGCGCCAGCAATTGGGCGTGCAGCGCTGCACCTCCCGGCAGGATCGACAGCAGCGGTGCGCCGGGATTCGCCGCTTGCCCCACGTCCGCCAGAATGGTGGTCACCGTGCCCGCAGCGGATGCAGTGAGCGCGACGGTTTGGAGTGCATCGGTCTCTGTGATCTCCTGTTCCAGTTCGGAGATCTGCCGATCAATGGCGGCGGTATGGTTCGCGTTTTTCAATGCGCTGGACGCCCGCTCCATCCGGGCCGAACCCAGATCGCGGGTTAGCCCAGCGATGATGCGCTGCACGTTGACGAGCTGGCTACGCTGTTCCAGCAGATCGTCCTGTTTCTGCTGTAGGGTTTCCTCGGAAACGAGACGAGTCGCCACCAGCGCCTCATGGCGTTTGACCGTGCGCTCCGCGCTGGACACGCGGTTCCGTTGCAGTTCGAGCTGCGCTTGGGCTTGTTTCAGTTCCGCTTCAAATTCAGGGATGCGCTGCGCCAAATCGCTCGCCGCCAGGGTATCAATGTCCGCCTGTTTGACCTGCTCTCGCTTCAGACTGTCGCGGCGCCGACGCAACTCGCGCAGCAGGGTCTCCTGGGTGTCTTTGGTGGTGGCGGTAGAATGTTCGCTGGAGATGACCAGCAAAATATCGCCCTTTTGGACGACCTACCCTTCACTGACCCGCTTTTCTAGGACAGTGCCGGCCTGGGGCGTAAACACTTTGATGAGGCCCTGGGTGGGCGCGAGGTAGCCGGTGACGTGTTCTTTGCGGGTGTATTGGCCCCACAGACCGAAACTCACCATTACCGCCGTTACGAGAACCACGATGATAGTGAGCAAAGCCGTCGAGGGTGACCGCGTCAGCAGTACTGCACCGTAGCATTGCTCCCGCTGGGTGGCGAGGGCGTGTTCGCGAAAGAGAGGGGGACGGTGCATGACAAATTCAGCATACGGTGAGGCTAATAACAGCGCAAACCGCGCTCGGTGAGCGGGGCGGGGAGTTCTTCAGAAGGAAGGCGATCCGGTCACTCAAGAGCGAATGATCCTGAGTGACCGGATCGGTAATGCAGCGGCCGGGTGCCGGATCGGCATTCCGTCCGCCTTACCTCAGCTACCGCCTAGCCTCAACTATCACATCTTGGGCATTGCGTCCCCCCCGCCACAACACGGATTTCGGCCTCGGTCAGTTCCACCAGACCGGCTCGCTGCTGCGGAAGGGTGGCGCGGTCTTCCTAGGTTCTGTTGACTTTTTGATGTCTCTTATTGAATACATAAAGAGTCATTCATCAAAACGGTGAGTTAATCGTCATGTCGAACGCCAAGCGGTCCGATGAGCAGTGGGATAAGATTTTAAAT
>JAJHPN010000312.1 GCA_020890855.1 Candidatus Contendibacter sp.
CCGGGCGGCTGGTACAACCGGCATGGCGGCTGGTACAACCGGGGCGGCGGCGGTGGCTGGTACAACCGGCATGGCGGCTGGTACAACCGGGGCGGCGGCGGTGGCTGGTACAACCGGCATGGCGGCGGTGGCTGGTACAACCGGCATGGCGGCGGTGGCTGGTACAACCGCTAGTGGAAAAAATCAAAAATTATCCTCGTAATAAACTCATGCCGGCTGTTCGGATGATGGTCAGCCGGCATCGGAATCCCGCGTTTCTCGATGTCAGGCCTCATGCCGCCGGCGGTAGCGTTCCAGAAACCGGGCTAGACGCTCAATCGCATTGGCGAGATCGTCTTCGTGGGGTAGAAACACCACTCGCAAATGATCCGGTTCAGGCCAGTTGAAGCCACTGCCCTGCACCAGCAGCACCTTCTCTTCCAGCAGCAATTCCAGCACGAACTGCTGATCGTCGGCGATCGGATAAATCCGGGGATCAAGGCGCGGGAACAGATACAGCGCCGCCTGCGGTTTGACGCAACTGACGCCGGGAATCGCCGTTAACAACTGCCACGCCACATCGCGCTGCTTGCCCAAGCGCCCCGTCGGCAACACCAGATCATTGATGCTCTGGTAGCCGCCCAGCGCGGTTTGAATCGCATGCTGCGCCGGCACATTGGCGCACAGCCGCATTGACGCCAGAATATCGAGGCCCTCAATGTAATCCTTGGCGTGGCTTTTTTCCCCCGACAGCACCAGCCAGCCGGCCCGGTAGCCGCACGCCCGGTAATTTTTCGACAACCCGTTGAAAGACGCGCACAACACATCATCCGCCAGCGCGGCGATGGAAGTATGTTCGGCGCCGTCGTACAGCACCTTGTCATAAATTTCATCGGCATAGATGATGAGCTGATGCCGGCGGGCGATTTCTATAATCGCCTTGAGCAGTTCCGGCGGATACAGCGCACCGGTCGGATTATTAGGGTTGATGATCACAATAGCCCGGGTATTCGGGGTGATTTTGCCGCGAATATCGTCCAGATCCGGGAGCCAGCCGGCTTGCTCATCGCACCGGTAATGGCGGGGATTGCCGCCCGACAGACTGACCGCCGCCGTCCACAACGGATAGTCGGGAGCCGGAATCAGCACTTCATCGCCGTTGTTCAACAACGCCTGCAACGCCATCACAATCAGTTCCGACACACCGTTGCCGATGTAAATGTCCTCAATCTGCACCCCGCGAATCTGCTTTTGCTGGGTGTAATGCATGATCGCCTTGCGGGCGGCGAACAAGCCCTTGGAATCACAATAGCCGGAGGCGTCCGGCAGATTGCGGATCACGTCCTGCACCAGTTCTTCGGGGGCCAAAAATCCGAAGGGGGCCGGATTGCCGATATTGAGCTTGGTGATCCGCTGTCCTTCATCCTCCATTTGTTTGGCGCGGGCCAGGACCGGTCCGCGAATGTCGTAGCAGACGTTGAGCAGCTTGGCGGATTTCAACACGGGTTGCATCGGGGCTTGATCCTTCTTTTACCTGAGCCGGAAAGGCTGGATAGCTATACTCTT
>JAJHPN010000208.1 GCA_020890855.1 Candidatus Contendibacter sp.
CGGTATTGGCTTTGTCCTTGCGTTGTTCCCATACCTGAACCAGCTGGGAACAATTGATGAGAAAAAACTGCGGGAAGGCGGCCATTAGGGCATCCGCTTAATCTCGCAAAAGAAATTACCGAATAAATCGACAATCAAAATGGGAGGGGTGGGCGTTGTTCGATCAAGTGCTGTTCTTTTTTAACGCGCTGCTGCAACAGACCGGAGCAGCCAACTTCACCTGGGGCAACCTGGTGATGATCATCATCGGCGGGACCATGATTTACCTGGCCATCGCCAAGCATTATGAGCCATTGCTGCTGATCGGGATCGGGTTTTCCTGCATCGTCGCCAACGTGCCGGGGCCGCCCGATGTGCCGGGTGGACCGCCGGTCTCTGCGCTACTGTATGTGGTTAAGGAAGGTGGGTTGTTCCACTATGCCTATGAGGGCGTCGCCAAGTTGATTATCCCGCCGCTGATTTTTCTCGGGGTGGGGGCCATGACCGATTTCGGTCCCATGATCGCCAACCCGAAGCTGGTCATTCTGGGGGCGGGAGCGCATCTGGGGATTTTCGTCGCGCTGATTCTCGCCAAGCTGGTTGGTTTCACCATCAGTGAAGCGGGCGCGATTGGCATCATCGGCGGAGCCGATGGTCCCATGGCGATTTTTGTCACCGTGAAGCTGGCTCCGCATTTGCTTGGCCCGATCTCGGTCGCCGCCTACTCCTACATGGCGCTGATGCCGATGATTCAACCGCCGGTGATGAAAATGCTCACCACACCAGCAGAACGCCGGATCGAGATGGCGCAAATTCGCAAGGTCAGCAAACTGGAGAAGATCGTCTTTCCCGCGGTGATTGCGATCATCGTCAACCTGTTTTTCCCGCCAGTCGCCCCGCTGATCACCATGCTGATGCTGGGCAACCTGTTAAAAGAAGTGGGCGTCACCGAACGGCTGGCCAAAACGGCAGGCGGCGCACTGATGAATATCATCATCATCATCCTGACCGTAGCCATTGGATCAACGATGGCGGCTGATAAATTCCTGACCGTGGACACGATCCTGATTGTCGGTCTCGGGTTGCTCGCCTTCCTGTTTGGCACCGCGTCCGGCATAGTCACCGCAAAGATCATGAACCTGTTCCTCAAGAACAAGATCAACCCGTTGATCGGATCAGCCGGCATCGCCTCGGTGCCTATCGCCGCCCGGGTTTCCCACATCGTGGCGAATCAGGCTAACCCGCATAATCATTTGATCTTCCACGCCATGGGGCCGAATCTGGCTGGTGTGTTTGGCACCGCCATTTCCGGCGGGATCATGCTGGCGCTGCTTGGGGTCCAATAGATGGCGCTACTCGCGATGAGTAGCGATAATCTTTACTCTCCCCACTCAATCAGCCATCGTTTCCAGCCTGCCCGGTCGATTATTGCGGCTGAGTGGGCTGGCGATGTTTTACGGCCTAACTCATGAAAGCCTTTAATACCGAACATGTACTGAGTGTCCATCATTGGAACGACACACTGTTCAGCTTCAAGACCACCCGCGATCCAGGGCTGCGCTTTCGCAACGGCCATTTCGTCATGATCGGCCTGGAAGTGGACGGTCGCCCGCTGATGCGGGCTTACAGCATCGCCAGCGCCAACTATGAGGAGCACCTCGAATTTTTGAGCATCAAGGTGCACAGCGGTCCGCTGACCTCGCGGTTGCAGCACCTGAAGGAAGGCGACCCGCTTTTGGTAAGCCGCAAACCAGTGGGCACCTTGGTGATCGACGATCTGTTGCCTGGCCGACGACTTTATCTGCTCAGTTCGGGAACCGGTCTGGCGCCGTTCCTAAGCATTATCAGGGACCCAGACACCTACGACCGCTTTGATCAAATTGTATTAGTGCATGGCGTCCGTTATGTGAGTGAGCTGGCCTACGCTGATTTCATCACCCGTGAACTGCCCGACCATGAATTCCTGGGTGAGAATGTCCGCAAAAAGTTGATTTACTATCCCACGGTGACGCGCCAACCCTTCCATCATCAAGGGCGGCTGACGCATCTGATCGAGAACGGCAAATTATTCGCGGACCTCGGTCTGCCGCCGCTTGACCCTGCTCAGGATCGGGCGATGATCTGCGGCAGCGCCTGGCTGCTGAAAGATGCCAGCGCCCTCCTGAACGCCCGGGGATTCACCGTCTCGCCGCACATCGGCGAACCCGGCCATTATGTGATTGAGCGGGCTTTTGTCGAGCGGTGACTCCGCTCTCTAGGCTTTGTTGCCCTCTCTCAAATAATAACAACCGGAGCATCCTGCAATGTCCGCGAATGAGAACAAGAACCGCTCGGCGGCGTTAATTGTCGGCGCGGTTGGCGTCGTCTTCGGCGATATCGGCACCAGCCCACTCTACGCGCTTAAGGAAACCTTCGCCGGGCATCACCCCATAGCAGTGGAGCCAGCCAGTATTCTTGGCGTGTTGTCGCTGATTTTCTGGACCGTCATGGTGCTGGTCACCCTGAAATATGTGGCCATCATCATGCGCGCCGACAACCGCGGTGAAGGCGGCAGTTTGGCCCTGCTGGCCCGCGTGACGGAGTTAACCAGGAACTCGCGCGCCACCTGGTTTGTGACCATGCTCGGCATCTTTGCCGCCGCGCTGTTCTACGGCGATAGCATGATCACGCCGGCCATCTCGGTGCTGAGTGCAGTCGAGGGGTTGGATGTGGTCGCGCCGCAGCTCAAGGACTATGTGTTGCCGATCACTATCGTGGTGTTGACCGGCCTGTTCTGGATGCAGCGACATGGCACGGCTACCATGGGCATGCTGTTTGGACCGGTGATGTGTCTGTGGTTTGTGGTTCTGGCCGTACTCGGCGTGATCAGCATTGTGCAGGCGCCGCAGGTGCTGTTGGCCTTGAACCCGGTATACGCCGCCGAGTTTCTCGCCAACAATCCGTGGCAAAGTTTTCTTGCGCTCGGCGCCATCTTTCTCTCAGTCACTGGCGGAGAGGCGCTGTACGCAGATATGGGACACTTCGGTAAATTCCCGATCCGGGTCGCTTGGTTTGCTTTTGTGCTACCGGCCTTGGTGCTGAATTATTACGGACAGGGCGCTCTGTTGCTCAAGAGTCCGACCGCAATCCAGAGTCCCTTCTACCTGTTGGCGCCCGGCTGGGCGCTGATTCCGATGGTGGTGCTGGCCACGGCGGCGACGGTGATCGCCTCACAAGCGGTGATCTCGGGGGCGTTCTCGGTGGCGCGGCAGGCCGTCCAGCTCGGCTACCTGCCACGGATGCAGATTGTTCACACTTCCCACATGGAAGCCGGACAGATTTACGTTCCATTCACCAATTGGACGCTTTATCTCGCGGTCATTGCGCTGGTGCTCGGTTTCCAGTCTTCCAGCAACCTGGCGGCGGCATACGGAATTGCGGTAGCCGGTACAATGCTGATTAGCACGATCCTGGTCTCTTTCGTTGTGCTGCTGGCCTGGCGTTGGAATCCTTGGTTCGCATTGCCCTTGCTTGGAGTGCTTTTGCTGATTGACGCGGTGTTTTTCTCCGCCAACGCGCTCAAGATCGGTCAGGGCGGCTGGTTTGCCCTGGTGATGGGTCTGGCGTCCTTTACCACGTTGACCACTTGGCGGCGGGGCCGACATCTCTTGTTCAAAGAAATGGGCAACCTGACCATGCCCCTCGACCAATTTATTCGCTCCATCGAAAATGCGTCGCTGAAGCAGGTCAGCAGCACCGCCGTCTACCTGACCAGCCGGCCCGAAGGCGCGCCATCGGCGCTGCTGCACAACATCAAGCACAACGAAGTGCTGCACGCCCGCAATGTACTGGTTACCGTCCTCACGGCGGAAATACCCTATGTCGTGGATGCAGACCGGATCGAGATTGTCGATCTTGGCCACAGCTTCTACCGGGTGTTGGTGCGTTATGGCTTCATGGAGCAACCGGACATTCCGCAGGCGCTGGTGACCTGTGGGACGAAGGGCCTTGCGTTTGACCTTGATAAAACTTCGTTCTTCCTCAGTCGGGAAGTGGTGGTGCCCAAGCTGGCGCCGCCGATGATGCTGTGGCGTGAACTCTTTTTCATCTGGATGCTGCGTAACGCCCAGAGCGCTACCGATTTCTTTCGTATCCCCACCAACCGTGTCGTTGAACTGGGAACCCTGGTCGAGATTTGACGCCTTCCGGGAGTCTCCCCGAAACGTCTTGCACCGCGCACGATCTGCAGGCAGAGACCGCTCTGCTTGCAGATCGCTCTCGCCCTGTAAGTTTCTTATGCAGAGTGATTGACAATTAAAAAGTAATCGATTACAAATATAATCAATAAAACCATTTTTAATCGCTGATTTAAAGATGAAAACAATTACTAATAGTTCGGCCTTAACTGACCCCACTCGCGAGAATTGAGCCATGAACAAAGCCTTTTTCCCTCTGACGGTCGCCGTTGCGCTGACCAGCCCGTTCGCCGCCTACGCCGACACCATTCTGTACGGCGAGGCCAAGGTTTCGGTGGATTACACCGACAACAACCGTGACCCTGCCGCATATTGGGACGTCGTCAACAACGGCTCCAAGCTGGGTTTCAAAGGCAGCGAGGATCTGGGCGGTGGTCTGAGCGCCTTCTATCAATACGAATTCAGCGTGGACATGACCGAAGGAGGGAATTTCGACGGCCTCAACCAGAAGTTCGTCGGAATCAAGGGTGGATTTGGGGCGGTCACCCTCGGCACGCAGGACACGCCTTATTGGAAGGTTTTGAATGTCGTGGATATTTTCAACAGCGGCAAAATGTTCAACGGCACGATCTATCTGGGCGGCTCGCTCACGCCTGAAACCGACGACAACGGCGCTTTAGGCACCCTGGTCAACAGCGTCGACTACCAGACGCCGATCATTCATGGGTTCAGCGCCGAAGCCTTGCTGGTGATGGACGGCCGGATCAACGCGGCGGAAGGCTATTCAAATGGCGTCGACATCTGGACGATCAACCTTAAATACAGTCAGGGACCGTACTTTGCCGGGCTGACCTACATCAAGCTGGATGGCGAGAGTAACGCCGCCTTCGGCGACAACCGAACGGTCAATCTTAATCTCGACAACTGGGGCTTGGGACTGGGCTACAAAGCGGAGCAATGGCTGGTGGGCGCGATTTATGAGCAGGGCAGCTTTACCGATGTGAATTTTGACCGCCAGGTACGGGTGAACGGCCTTCCGCTGGTCACTGGCGACGACGCCCAGAGCTGGCTGCTGGTTGGGCAATACACGATGGGCAACAATGTCGTTCGCGCCGCCTACGGTCAGACCAATACCGGGATCGATGGTGAAGACACTATCGACAACTACCGGCTCGGCTACCAGTACAATTTCAGCAAACGGACGCTGCTGTGGGCCGAATACCTGGGGCGCGACGCTGACGTGCCGCTCTACGGCGATCAGAATGTAGTGTCCATCGGAACCAAGGTATTGTTCTGATCCGGACGGGATTCAAAGCGATGATGCCGGGACGCTGCGCGGGCGGGCGGGCGCGCGAACCGGCAACGGTCCATCCACCATCTGTTCATGCCACAGCAGAAAGGTGATCAGCATCCATAATTTGAGACCGTGACGAGCGCCGGGCACGCCGTCCATCTGATAGGCCAGCAGCTTCTCGACATATTTCGGATTGAACAGGCCAATCCGACGCAGATAAGAGCGGGACAACAGTTTTCGCCCATAGCGGCGCATCTCACCCTGAAACCAGAATCGCACCGGCACCATCATTCCGGATTTGGGCCGGGCGATGATGGGTTCCGGCGTCCAATCCCGCACCGCCTGCTTGAGCACGCTTTTTTCCACCGCGCCGGCCAGTTTTACCCCTGGCGGACAGATCATGCTGGTCTCGATGATCCGCCGTGAGAACAGCGGCGGCAGCGCCAGCAGGCCATGGGCCGAACTCATCTTGTCGACTTTGACCAGAATCAAGTTGGCGCCCTTGAGCCGGATGTTGATGCTCATGAGCTTGTTGACGAAATCAACCGGTTCTGGGGCGTTGAACCACGGTTCCAGCCATTCGGTCAGCGCCTCAATGCCGCCTGCCTCCCGTAACAACGCCGGGTCCAGCCACTCGGCCAAATCCTGATAGCCGCGCTGGAAAGAACGCAGATAGTTCCGCTCCAGCCAGCCCTGCGCCGGTTCGCCGGGCAAGGGACCGTACAGCCGGGCCAGCAGCATCGGGATGTTCTTGG
>JAJHPN010000114.1 GCA_020890855.1 Candidatus Contendibacter sp.
CTAGGCTCCACTGATTTAGCCAGCGATTGACCATCATCCACCGTTCAAAAACCCACAGTGTTCAAGTGGGTTTTTTGTTAAGGGGGCTGGAGCAATAACCCAAAATCGCCATAATGCGCAAACTGCTTTCCGGGTTTGCCACCTTCACGCCGCTCTGGCAGGGGACACCGATGTTCTGGATTAAATTCGTACTGATCGCCGCGATGTTGCTGATCGTGCTGTTGCTGGGTCTGGAGTTTTCCATGCTGCATACTCAGCCGGTCACCGTTCATTATCTGTTGGGAACGGCGACCCTGGAGTTGGCGTGGGTTATCGTGGGCGCTTTTGCCGCTGGCGCGCTGCTCTCGGCGCTGGTTGGGATGTTTGTGGTGCTGCCGTTGCGCTGGCAGGCAGCCCGGTTGCGGCAATCCGTCGCCAGCAAGGATCAGGAAATCAGCCTGCTAGCCAGGAAAGTCGGACGGGAAGCGCATTGATTCGCTGGGGATGCGCCATTAGGCCATGATGGAATTACTGTGGCTGCTGCTGCCGGTGGCTGCTGCTTCCGGCTGGTGGGCCGCCCGACGGGCGGATCTCAAGCGCAGCAGGGCCGCCGTTCGTCGCGCTGATTATTTCAAAGGACTGAACTACCTGATTGATGACCGGCCCGATCAGGCGATCGAGGTCTTTACCCGTATGGCCGATGTGGATCGGGATACGGCCGAAATTCATCTGGCGCTCGGCAATCTGTTCCGCCGGCGCGGCGAGGTGGATCGGGCTATTCACATTCATGGCAGCCTGATCGCCCGCACCACGCTGTCCGCCAACAAGCGCCGCCGGGCCATGCTGGAGCTGGGTGAGGATTACTTGCGGGCCGGGCTGCTTGATCGGGCTGAGGCGCTGTTCAGGGAATTGCTGGACCAGCCTGCTCATACCCAAACTGCACTGTCCCGGCTGATTTCCATTTTCCAGCAGGAGAAGGACTGGCGACAGGCGATAGCCTACAGCGACCGGCTGGAGCGGATCAGCGATGAGTACCAAGGACGGCAGATTGCCCATTTTTGCTGCGCGCTGGCCGAAGAAGCCAGCGCACGAAATGAAGACGCCGAAGCCAGGTCTTGGCTAAACGATGCCCTGGCCCGCGATCCCGGTTGCACCCGCGCCAACCTGCTGCTGGGACAGTGGGCGATGCGGGCCGGAGACTATCAAGCCGCGATTATCGCTTTCCAAGCGGTTGAGCGGCAGGATCAGGGTTATTTTCCGGAAGTGATCGCGCCGCTCAGCGAGTGCTATGGCGCCTTGGGACGGCTTGATGAATGGATCGCTCATCTCCGTGAGGTCCAGCAACAGAATCATGGTGGACGAATCACTGACGCGCTGGTTGATTGGCTACTACGCCAAGAAGGCGAAGAGGCGGCGCTCCGGTTTCTCGAACGCGAACTGCGCGACTATCCGACCATGCTGGGTCTACGCCGGTTGATCGAGATCAAGCTGGCGCGGGGCGAAGGCGTGGAATATGCCGATATGCAGATCTTGCAATGCATCAGCGCCCAGATTCTCAACAGCGCGGCTCGCTACCGTTGCGACTACTGTGGTTTTATCGCCAAATCCATGCACTGGTGCTGCCCGAGTTGCCAGCAGTGGAGCGCTATCAAGCCAATGTCCGATCGGGTGATTAAGATGGGCGCATAAATTTATGACATGATGCCACTCATAAAACAAGCTTCATTAAAGTTGCATTTGTGTCAAATTATTCTATGGTGTACGTTACTGCCTTGCCATATGGGCGTCTGGCAGGAACTAATTTTTAACCATCAAGGAGCTAACGATGAAATTTTTACACGTGCTGTTCGGATTGATGCTGACGCTGTGTTCCGCCGTAACATTCGCGCAGGCTGTGGATATCAACACGGCCAGCGCCCAACAGTTGGATAAGGCGCTGAAAGGCATCGGTCCCGCTAAAGCTGCAGCGATTGTCAAATACCGGGAAACCAATGGACCCTTTCAATCCGTGGACGACCTGACCAAGGTGCCGGGGATCAAGGACAAGTCGCTGGAAAAACTGTTAAAGGATAACAAACAGATGCTGACGGTAGGCGGCGCTGCCGCCGTTCCCGCCACACCAGCGGCCGCCGTTCCCGCCGCACCGGTCATGCCTGCCGCGCCGAAAGCGCCCGCGACGCCCGCTGCGCCGGCCATGCCCGCCACACCGCCAGTCCCCGCCGCGCCAGTCAAACAGCCTTGACGTCGTAGGGTTTCACTGTGCTGGCTGGCGATGGATCGCCGCCTGACCGCCCGTTCCATCGGGCGGTCATTGTTTATAATGTCCGCTATTCGGCAACCGCCGCTGCTTCCCCTGGAATCCTTTCATGTTTCGTCCTCTGGAGCTGTTCATCGGCCTGCGCTATACCCGGGCTAAACGCCGTAACCACTTCATTTCTTTTATTTCATTAACTTCGATGTTAGGCATCGCCCTCGGCATCACCGCGCTGATCACCGTGCTCTCGGTGATGAATGGCTTCCAGCAGGAACTGCGTGGACGAATCCTGGCGATGACTGCCCACGCGACGCTCAATCACTGGAATGGCGTGATCGAAGATTGGCGGACGGTGCGGGATCAGGCCGTCCGGCATCCCGAAATCCAGGGTGGAGCGCCGTTTATTCGCGGCGAAGCGATGCTTAATCATGCGTCATTGGTCAGCGGCGCTTTGGTGCAGGGTATCCTGCCGCAGGAGGAGCAGCAGGTTTCCGACATTGGCGGCAAGATGATTCAAGGTGCATTGGACGATCTGCGCCCTGGCCGGTTTGGCGTCATTCTCGGCAAGGCGCTGGCCAATGCGCTGGCGGTGCGCGTGGGCGACAAACTAACGGTCATCACGCCACAAGCGAACGTCACGCCAGCAGGGGTATTGCCCCGGCTCAAGCGTTTTGATGTGGTCGGAATTTTTGAAGCCGGGATGTACGAATATGACCGGGGATTGGCGCTGGTGCATGTCGCCGACGCCGGCAAGTTGTTTCAGTTCCCGGAAGGCGCAGTGACCGGAATTCGGTTGAAGCTGCGCGATTTGTTTCAAGCGCCGCGTTTGGCGCGGGAACTCGCCCAACAATTGCCGGACGGTTATACCGCCCGCGACTGGACGCAGGATCACGCCAGTTTTTTCCGGGCGGTGCAGATTGAAAAGACTGCAATGTTCGTGATTTTGACTTTGATTGTCGCCGTCGCTGCTTTCAACATCGTTTCGGCGCTGGTGATGGTCGTTACGGACAAACAGGCCGACATCGCCATTCTTCGCACCTTGGGCGCAACGCCACTCAGCATCATGGGGATTTTCATTGTGCAAGGCATCACCATTGGTTTGATCGGGACGCTGCTGGGCTTAATTGGCGGCGTGTCGCTGGCGACTCATATTGATGTGGTGGTGCCGTTTATCGAACAGTTATTTGGCGTTAAATTTCTAGCGCCTGATGTGTATTTAATTAGTGATTTGCCGGCCCAGGTGCAATGGGGTGATGTCTCGACCATTGGCTTGGTCGCCTTCGGACTGGCGACGTTGGCGACGCTCTATCCGGCTTGGCGAGCAGCGCGAACCCAACCGGCGGAGGCGCTCCGTTATGAATAGTCCAGTTGCGGTTGATGCCGAAACAGTCGTGCTGGAATGCCGGGGACTGGCTAAGTCATTCCGTGAGGGCAGTGAACGGCTGGAGGTGTTGCGGGCAGTGGATTTCCAGATTCGGCGTGGGGAACGACTGTCGATTATTGGCAGTTCCGGATCCGGAAAAAGCACCTTGCTGCACCTGTTGGGTGGGCTGGATACTCCGACGGCCGGTTCGGTGTGGGTGACCGGGCAGCAGTTGAGCCGGTTGAGCGATGCCGGGCGAGGCCGTTTACGCAATCGCTGTCTGGGGTTCATTTACCAGTTTCATCATTTGCTGCCGGAATTTACCGCGCTGGAAAATGTAGCGATGCCGCTGTTGATTCGCGGTGAACCACCCGCCAAAGCGACGGCGCGGGCGACGGCCTTATTGGAGCGGGTCGGACTGGGGCAACGCTTGACCCATAAACCGGGCGAACTATCCGGCGGCGAACGACAGCGGGCGGCAGTGGCGCGGGCGCTGATTACCGAGCCGGCTTGCGTGCTGGCTGATGAGCCGACCGGTAATCTCGACCGGCATAGCGCCGAGCAGGTGTTTGAACTGATGCTGGAGCTTAACCGCGATTTGGGCACCAGTTTTGTCGTTGTCACTCACGATTCAGCCTTGGCGGCGCGGATGGATGCAGTGTGGCGACTGGATGATGGGGTATTAAAACCGGAAGGTTGAACGACGCCGACTCTGGAAAATACTGCGGTCCCGATTACCTGAATGATTGCGCAAGGCAAGAGCTGACTGACATTCGAGCGCCTCGCTGGTCGATGGCAATCCCTGTGGTTTTATCCACTAGCACAGTTCAGGACAGCCGGTCAGGCTATCGCGCCCGCTGGAGATGACTCACCACTGGACAATCCGCTGATCCGATCTGGCTAATGAAATCGGGATCAAGCGGATCATTTTCCCGCCCCGCATAAGGTTCGACCCGGATGCACCGGCACTCGCCTTGGACCAGAGTGGCATTCTTGACCAGATATTCCGGGACTACCGACTGCCCCAGCACCACATTGGCGGACATCGGCGCGTAGTTGTCGTAGGTCTTGACCGATAATCCGAGCCCGCTGAACTCCTGATAAATCCCGTAACGGGTTTTCAGGACGTTGACAATGTCAGGATTGGCGAACAGTTGCACCGCGACTTCCAGCGCCTGGTAGAGGCTGTCAGACGAGACTGTGGACGGAGTATCCTGATAGTCCTTGATGAGGCAGTACAACGCATTTTCCCCAGCCCCCGGCAATGCCGGACAGGTATAACCGCTATTGCCCAGATCCGTTTTTAGCAGGGCGTAGACATTCGGCCAGGTCGCCAGCAACGGCTCCAGCGCGGCGCTGGCGCGCGGCTGACAGCGGATCGCATATAAGGTCTTGTCGGCGCGGTAGGTCAGACCGGGATAGGGCGGAACCTGACTGATCGGCAACGGTGGTTGGTAGAACCCGGTTGGTCCGACAAAAGCGTAGACCGCTGAGGGTTGTCCTAACATCCCACTGAACTGCTGATTCGGAAAAAGAAAAATCAGCCGTAGAAAGTCGTTGATCTGATCAGGGCGTTTGGCGGCATTATTAATCAGCGCGGGCGCCTCCACTGTAGCGTTGCAATTCAGGCAGTCATCGCCGCTATTGCATCCGGTCAGCGCCAATAGGCTGATCAGCGACATCGACAGCGCAGCTATTCTTGAAGTGCTTTGCATAAGGCTTTCTCCCCGGTTTATTGAAGCCCGCCAAGCATAATCCTTCCTCGGAGCCTGCACCCCATGAACGCCGCTCAATCTTCTCCGTCCCCGCTGTCCGAACCGGTTCGCACCGCCCTGCGGTTGCTGCTGGTGGGTGTGTTACTGCTGGCCGTTCTCCAAATCCTGCGGCCATTTCTGGCCAGTATGTTGTGGAGCGCTTTCATTGTGATCGCCGCTTGGCCGGGGCTGGTCTGGCTGCAACAGCGATTCCGCTGGAACCGGGCGGCTTGCGCCCTGCTGCTGACCATGGCGCTGGCTGGTTTTATCATCGGGCCACTGTTGGTTGGAGTCTCCACGCTCGCCGCGCATGGCGATGCCCTGTTTCAGGACGCCCGACTCGCCATTGACCGGATTCCTGCCGAGCCGCCGGCGTGGATAACCGATTTGCCGCTGATCGGCGCGACGCTGGCGGAAAGCTGGCGGGACGCCGCCAGCAACAGCGACAGTTTGCGGGCGCAACTGGGACCGGCGATTCAAACCAGCGGACGCTGGCTGCTCCATCAGGCGGGCGCCATCGGCGAGCTGTTTCTGCAATTTTTAATGGTGATCGTGTTTTCGCTGGTGTTCTACCTGAATGGCGAAACGATCAACGATCTGATGCGGCGACTGGCCGATCGCATTGGCGGTGAGCGGGTGCTGGAAGCCCGCGCTCAGGCGCAGCAGGCGATTCGCGCTGTGGCGCTGGGAGTGGTGTTGACTGCGCTGCTGCAGGCGGGTCTGGCGCTGACCGGACTGCTGATCGCCCGAGTGCCGCTGGCGACCCTGCTGGCGTTTGGCTGTTTCCTGCTGGCGATTGCTCAGGTGGGCGCGGCGTTGCCGGTGTTGGGCGCGGCGCTGTGGCTGTATTGGCAGGATCAAACCGGCTGGGCGGCATTTATGGCGTTTTGGGGGCTGTTCGTGGTCGGCGGAGTAGATAATATCGTGCGGCCCATGCTGATTACCCGAGGCATGAGCATGCCGCTGACTGTCGTGTTCGCCGGCGTGATCGGCGGTCTGTTCGCTTATGGTCTGATTGGGATTTTTCTGGGACCGACCCTAATGGCGATTGCTTACACCTTGCTGCTGGCCTGGCTTGAGGAAGCGGAGCCGGTTGATCCGCTGGCCAGTCCTGAATGAACGATTCCATCCATTCGCAACCGCCGCTCGAACCAGAACCGGTCTGGATGCTGCTGCTGGCCTTGCGGCAAATGCGGCGGCAGTGGCAGACCATTCCCGACCGATTGGGTCTAGGGTTCAACCGTCATGGGCAAGCGGTGATGGTTCCAGTCGCCGATGCTGCCGCCAGGATCGAGGTGACGGCGGACCGCGGCTGGATCGCCAGGATTCCTATCAGCGCCGCCGGAGCGGAACTGCTGGATTTGTATCTGCCGATGGCGCTGGCTTGTCGCGCCCGGCCATGGACTATCGCACATTTAGGGCAAAGTCTGGACGGGCGGATTGCTACCCTGGAAGGCGTATCCCGTACTCTGAATGGCCCGGAAAATCTGACTCATTTGCACCGGCTGCGAGCGTTATGCGACGCCATCATCGTCGGAGCTGGCACGGTAGAATGCGACAATCCGCAATTAACGACCCGGCGGGTTGCGGGAATGAATCCGGTGCGGGTGATTATTGATCCCCGCCGCCGTTTGGCGGCTGATCACCAAATTTTTCAGGATAAAGCCGCGCCAACCTGGGTAATCTGTGCAAAGGAATTAGCCGAAGTAGACGCCCCAGGCCATACTCGCGTCATTGGCGTTTCATACCATGACCGGCGACTGGATTTAACGGCGGTTGTCCGCAGTTTGCACGATTGTGGACTGTTTGGAATTTTCGTAGAAGGCGGCGGGTTGACTGTGTCTTCCTTTCTGGAAGCAGGGCTGCTGGATCGACTGCAAATCGCCATTGCCCCATTGATTATTGGTTCCGGGCGAATGGGTGTCGCCTTGCCAGCCATTCAGGATTTATCGCAGGGATTGCGTCCTCACTGCCGCCGTTATAGCATGGGCGAGGACGTGTTGTTTGATTGCTGGCTGCGGGGTTAAAGAATGGTCCATGGAAGACGCGAAAAGCGCGGAAAAGGAAAAGACTGAAGTAAAGATCGGGTTTCTTTAACCTTCTCTCAACGTCCCGCTTCCCCACTCTGCAATTCCACCCGGTTCTGTTTCTGGTTGTAGCCTTGCCGGACAATCAGTTCGTAATCCAGTTCGGCTTTGTCGCTTGCCGGAATTTCGGTTTCAAACTGGACAGTCTGGAAATCGTGCAGCGTCGGGTTTAACCGGCTGCGAAATACCACATCACCCGGAATCTCACGGCGGATTTGCACATGGATCGGCTTGATAGAGTAATTACGGATTTTCTGCCGGTAAACCGTATGTTCATCCCAGCCAGCGACCTGGCTATCCAGTTCCAGTCTCATATTGTCTTCGCCCAGCTTGCGGTAAAGATTGCCGCCCTTGATCTGGAACCATAGATTATCACGAGATACCTTACGCTTGATTAACTCAAAGATCACGGCTGGGTCAGCGCCAAGATTCAATTCAATCTTGTCGCCAATCGGAACATATTTAAGCAATTGCGTAGTCAGATAATTCAAGCTGTCGCTGTTATTAGTGCGGAATACCCGCATCATGCCATCCGGCAATGGCGTGGTTCCCAGTTTGGAAACGGTATCATTCTTCAACAGATAAAGCCGCACCAGTTGATCGCCGTATTCCCGGGGCCGGTAGCGGTATTGAATGGTCATAGGCACTCCCGCCGCCTCGAAACTGCGGAGCCGTTTGGCCCAGCCATTAGGCACGGTTTCCGTCCCTTCAATAGTGTAGATGAAATACTCGCTGAGTCCTTCCTTGATGATCTCTTTCGGCGCCTCCATTTCCTGCATAGCTCCTCCCGCCATATCCATGGCCACCATGGGCGCCGGCGCGGCTGGAAGCATCATCTTGCGGGCGGCTTGCTGGCGCAGTTCCCGGTATTCCTCACGCTTGAGTTCATCTTTCACTTTTCCAACTGGAACTTTAGCCAGTTCGGCAATTTTTTCCACCAGATTGATCGTACCTACGACCAGTCGCACCTGGGCGTTTTCATAGTCTTCACCGGAATTGTTTTTTACCCGCACGAAGCTTTCCAATTGCAAGGTTTGCTCATCGGCATCGGCTATCGCCAGATAATCCGCCGCCCAACTGATGCCGGAAGTAAAATAGCTGATTTCAATCATTGCCTCACGATCGGCGTCACTTTGCACATTCCAGTACAGGGTTTGCGGCTTGTCATGCGGGAAGGTGGCATCCAGCATTTCGAGACCGGTTTTTGGTTCGCGGAAGCGAAGTTCTACCGAGGTCGGATCAATCAGGGTATTGGCCCAGGAGAATTGCAGGGGATTAACCCCCTTCTTGAAAGTGACGACCCGTCTTTCCCGCACCAGGGTCAAATCTTCGGAGTTGTAGATCGTCAATTGTACGGCTCGCCGTTCGGGCACTGTGGCCAGATCAACATTGTGGGCCAGAACGGCAAAAGGCAGCAGCAGGCTAAACAGACCAAGCCAATGGATCATCCTGTTCATCGTCATCGCCCTCACCATTCATTATTCAGGGTCAGTCGCAAAGTTTGAATCTGCTTTTTAGCCTGGCCCTCGGCGGTGCGAGCAGGCAGATCAACATGAAAGAGCAGCGTGTCGGCATTGCTCTTGTCAGGATCGGGATTCCGCAGACTGCCATCGCCCAACTGCCATTCCGGGTCGCGGCCACTATCGCCACGAATCTGGTCACGAATCTGACGAACGCTTTCAGTAATATCCAGAGTCACCGGTGAATCCTTGAAATTCTCGATTTCATATTTCAGCGTCACGTCATAGCGGTACAGATTGCCAGCAATGCGCTGGCGTTCATTGCGATCCACGGTGCGCCGCACCGCAATATCACGGGCTAAACCAAGATAGAGCGTCAGTTCATCGTCGGGTGGGGTGAATTTGCCGCGATCTTCGCCGAGAAAAGCGCTGCCGCCTTTGCCGTCGTCCTGGAAAATGCGTGACTTGCCAGCGGGTAATGGGGCTTTGCCCAAACTGCCTCCCGCATTTTTGATCACATAATGCATCGGCACATTGAGTTTGTCTTGGGCGCGGTCGAGATAGCCAAATTGCTGCGGATCGCTGGTGTAGGTTTTGCGCACCGGCACGGCGGCAAAACTATTGAGTTGCACTTCCTTTGTTTCGCTCAGACCCAGTGATTTATCAAACCACAAACCGCCAATTCCAGTCTCAAATTTCGCCCTATCGTAGGCTTCATTCGCGTTATTATTGACCCGAAGATATTGCGCCAAATCCAGGGTTTTTTCATCACGATCGGCGGTGGCGCGGTAATGAAAGTCTTTGCTTAATCCACCGAGCACATAACTGATTCGCACTCGCGCTGCGCCGGATATATTGGCGGCGACTGACCAGACCAGCGCATTTTCATTGGGTGGATAACTCACCGACAGCACTTTGGCATCCAAAGATTGATCAGCCGGCGGCGGGAGAATCCGAAACACCAGCGTGTCAGGATCAATCCGGGTGTTGGCCCAGGAAAAATCCACCTGATTGATCCCCTTGACCAGCGGTACGATGCGTTCCTCTTCGACCAGGGCGATTTGGGCATGATCCAGGTGAATTTCCACCCGTTCGCGCACCGGTAAGGTAGTGAGTTTGATGCGCGCCAAAACATCGAGCGGCGTGACGCCAAGCACCAGCAGAACGCTGAGCGGATACAGCAAGCGGGTTCGATTCATCGGGAATTGCCTCCGAAACAGCAGAACACTCGACTCCCTCCCTTGACGCGAGGGAGTTCAATGCACAAAGTTGAATTGAGTTTGACTGATTTGGCTAATCGCGACGCACTCCCGGAAAAACGCAATCATGAAGCACCAGCGTGATAACGAAAACCTCTTCATAACTATAGCCGAGAGCCGTCATTTTAACCGAGTAGGTTTCGTATAGATCACGGGTGCTCGAACCTTGAGTATATTGCCGATTGAACAGATCGACATAGCCGGCGAACAAGGCGCGGTTTCCACCCTTGACGAGGCTTTTCAGACTTAGCGTAAGGATGGTGGCGGCAAGGGCGGGCAAGTTGGTTGGCGGTTTGAAATCGCTTAAAGAAAACACGCCCTTTTCCATTTGGGTATAGCTTTCGCAGAAGGTATCCCACTGCTTCTGGGTCCATCGGTTCGGTTTTCCACCGAATAGTGCATCATGTAGGGATGACAAAATACCGGCCATGAGCATTCTCCTTGGATTGATGTTGCGTAGAGGAAAAGCCCGATTTGACGGGTATGTTCTATTATATCCCTATTTAATTTAGGGTTGGAGTGGCGCAACGCTACCTGTGAGTGTCGCCATAGAACTGATCGTTGGCAAAATGGCGCAATGCCGCCAGTTACATCATTCAGGATAGTAGCCGATGACTCTGGCCCAAGATGAACCCACGTTGACGATGCGCGAACGGTTGCTTGCAGCAAGCCAGCGGTTGCGCGGCAATAGCGATAGCGCCCGGCTCGATGCGGAAGTGTTATTGGCGGCGGTGCTGAACCGTCCGCGCAGTTATTTACACGCCTGGCCGGAACGAACGCTGGAACCGGAGCAGGCGGCCTGCTTTGCCGGCTGGCTGGAGCGTCGCCTGAATGGCGAACCGGTTGCGTATCTGCTGGGTCGGCGCGAGTTCTGGTCGCTGGAACTGGAAGTAACGCCCGATACCCTGATCCCCCGCCCGGAAACCGAGTTGCTGGTGGAACTGGCGCTGGAACGGGCGCCAGCGGATCAACCCGTGACCATCGCTGATCTGGGAACCGGCAGCGGCGCGATTGCGCTGGCGCTGGCGACGGAGCGACCTCAGGCGCGGATCGTCGCTACCGATCAAAGTCTGGCTGCTTTAACCGTGGCCCGGCGCAACGCCCAGCGGTTAAATCTGGTCAAGGTTGACTTCCGGCAAGGCGACTGGTGCATTCCGCTGACCGGAGAACGCTTCGACCTGATCGTCGCTAATCCGCCTTATGTCGCCGTCGCCGATCCCCGCTGGCGGCGCAGCGAATTACGCTTTGAGCCGTCGGACGCGCTGATTGCCGGTCTCGATGGCCTGGACGCTCTGCGGACTATCATCACCCAGGCGCCGGATCATCTGAAACCGGGCGGCTGGCTGGTGCTGGAACACGGCTATGATCAAGGCGAAGCCGTTCCGGCGCTGTTGCGCGCGCGCGGTTTTGGCGAAGTGACCGATCATCAGGACGCCGCTGGTCTGAGTCGATCCAGTAGCGGACACTGGCCCCTATTCCCCAACTAACCAGGATGCCTCCCCCGCATGAAATCTCTGCTTTGCCCCATCGCGCTGATTGGTTCCCTGCTGTTCGGAGCGGTGGCGACGGCCGCTGATGGCTTGCCGGTCGCGCCATTTCAGGCCCGCTATGAGGTGTACGCCTCCGGATTTTCAGTGGGCGAAGCGGTGGTCACCCTGACCGCTGCTGGGCCGAACGGCTACCGGATGAGTTCCAATGTTCGTCCCAATGGCCTGGTGGCGCTGCTGGCGTCTGGCCGCATTCAGGAACAGGCCAGCGGCGAAGTCTACGAGGGGGCGATCCGTCCGCTGCAGTATGAGCGGCAACTGGATGCCGGCAGGAAATCCAGTCACATGCAGTTGCGCTTTGATTGGCCGGCTGGTCAGGTGGAAGCCCGCCATAACGCCGATCAGGCCACCTTGCCGCTGGCGCCCGGCATGGTCGATCCGCTGAGTCTGCAATTGCTGGTCATGGGTGACTTGCAGCGTGGTCAGGTTCCCCCGCAATACCGTTTGGTCGACAAGACCGAGATCAAGACCTATCAAATTCGCAACCAGGGTGAAGAAACCCTCAGCACTCCGCTCGGCGAGCTGCGTACCGTCCGCATCAATCAGTACACCCCCGGCAAGACCCGGATGACCACTTTCTGGGTCGCGCCCGACCGGCAATTTCTGCTAGTGCGGATTGCCCAGGAAAAGGATGGCAAGGAAGAATTGCGGATGGAAATCCGGGCAGTCGCCAGATAGCCGGCAACCGCAAAAGCTTGCTCCTACACTCTTTGAACAGCGACCGAATCCACGGCCCGCGCCATTTCCACCCGCTCAGGGAGCCATGTGCATGACGAACTCCAATGATTGCCTCTTCTGCAAAATCGTCCAGGGTCAGATCCCCGCTGTCCGGGTTTACGAGGACGAACACACCCTGGCGTTTATGGACGTGTTCCCGGCCAGCGAGGGCCATACCCTGGTGATCGCCAAAACCCATGCCGTCACCCTGCTGGAGATGGCTGAAGCCGATTTGCTGGCGGTGACGGTCGCCACGCAGCGCGTCGCCCGCGCCGTACAGCAGGCGCTGGCCCCTGACGGTCTGCGGATCAATCAGTTCAATGGCGCCGCCGCCGGCCAGTCCGTGCCGCACTATCACGTTCATATCGTGCCGATCCGGGAAGGGCAACGGGCCGGAGCGCATGGCCGGGAAAAAGCGGATCTGGTCATCCTTGAAACCATCGCTGCCCGTATCCGGCGCGCGCTGGACTAGGTCATGCTCCGCCGCCTGCTGCGCAATCCCGCCCGACTGCTGGTGTTGGGTTTTGCCGCCGCCATTCTGATCGGCGGCATCCTGCTGGCCCTGCCCATCGCCAGTCAGGGGCCAAACCTGGCGTTTATCGACGCGCTGTTCATGGCGACCAGCGCAGTCTGCGTCACCGGACTGGCGGTGGTTGATCCAGGCAGCGCATTCAGCAGCTTCGGCCAGGCGGCGTTGCTGGGCCTGGTGCAGGTCGGCGGGCTGGGCATTACCACCTTGTCCACCGCCGCTCTGCTGCTGATTGGTCAGCAGGTGTCGCTGGCCGGGAGCGATTCGGTGCAAGACAACTTTGCGCTCAGCCACCGGATGAGTCTGGGGACGATGCTGCGGCTGGTCATTTTCTGGACGCTGGCGATTGAAATGGTCGGCGCGGCGCTGCTGTTTCTGGCTGAAAGCGAACGCTTGCCGCCGATGCAGGCATTGTGGGTGTCGGTGTTCCATGCGGTCAGCGCCTTTTGCAACGCCGGGTTTGGCCTGCGCCCCGATAACCTGATGGCGGATCGAAACAATGCCGCAATCATTCTGCCGATTTCGCTGCTGATTATTCTCGGTGGACTGGGTTTTGCGGCGCTGGCGGAACTGACCCGGTGGGTCATGCGCCGGTGGCGCCGACAACGGGTCCCGCTCAGTTTGCACACCAAGGTGGTGCTGACCATGACGGGAATGCTGCTGCTGGTCGGCATGATCGGTTTTGCCCTGCTGGAGCGGGATAATCTGATCTGGGGTATGCGGCCGGGTGAAATCCTGCTGACCAGCTGGTTTGCTTCGGTGACGCCGCGCACCGCCGGCTTCAGTACGGTCGATTATGGACAGGTGACGGTGGCGACTCTGTATTTCACCTTGATTCTGATGATGATCGGCGGCTGTCCGGGTTCCACCGCCGGCGGGATCAAGGCGACGACCTTGGGCGTATTATTGGCTCTGATGCGGGCGCGTTATCGCGGCGAACGCGGGGTGCGGTTATTTAATCGCAGCGTCCCGGAAACCAATATCGCCAAGGCGGGCTGGGTAGTGGCGCTGGCGTTTATCTTAATGATCGTGGGAGCCATTGCACTGTCAGCTTTGGAAGTCAGCGGCCAGCTTCATCCGCGTTCAGTTGAATGGTCGCTGGGGCTGCTGTTTGAAGTGGTGTCAGCGTTGGGGACGGTGGGTTTATCGACCGGGATTACGCCACACCTAAGTGATGGCGGCAAGATTTTGCTCATGCTGTTGATGTTTATTGGCCGGCTGGGACCACTGACTATTGCCGTCGCCATTGCCCAGCAACAGCCGCGACCCATGGTGTCCTACGCGGAAGAACAAGTCATGATCGGCTGATGGTCGCCGTTCCCGGCAGCGGGAACGGGACTCGGTTCATCAACTTTCCAGCAGCATCCGCAGCATCCGCCGTAACGGTTCCGCTGCGCCCCACAGCAATTGATCGCCGCAGGTGAATGCGGCCAGATATTTTGGCCCCATATTCAGCTTTCGCAACCGGCCTACTGGCACGCTCAGGGTTCCGGTCACCGCGGCGGGCGTCAGTTCCCGCATCGAAATTTCCCGCTGATTCGGGATCACTTTCACCCAATCGTTGGCGGTTCCGATGATCTCGGTTAATTCGTCCAGCGGCAGATCGCGGGTCAGCTTGATGGTCAATGCCTGACTGTGGCAGCGCATTGCGCCAATGCGGACGCAGAGACCGTCAATCGGCGTCGGATGGCCAGAACGACCGAGAATTTTGTTGGTTTCAGCCTGACCTTTCCATTCTTCGCGGCTCTGGCCGTTATCCAGTTGCTTGTCGATCCACGGAATCAGGCTGCCGGCCAGCGGCGCGCCGAAATTTGCCGTTGGGAAGTCGCTGGAACGAAGCGTATCCGCCACGATCCGGTCAATGTCGAGAATCGCTGAGGCCGGTTCATCCAGACGATTGGCGACGGCGCTGTGAATCGCGCCCATCTGTTGAATCAGTTCCCGCATATTCTGCGCCCCGGCCCCGGACGCCGCCTGATAGGTCATGGCGCTCATCCATTCCACCAGACCGTGGGCGAACAAGCCGCCCAGGCCCATCAGCATCAAACTGACCGTGCAATTGCCGCCGATGTAGTCTTTTACGCCCCGCGCCAGCGCGTTCTGAATCACGGCGCGATTGACCGGATCGAGAATGATCACCGCGTCATTCTGCATCCGCAGCGTCGAGGCCGCGTCAATCCAGTAGCCTTTCCAGCCGGCGGCCCGCAATTGCGGATAAATCGCGCTGGTGTAATCGCCGCCCTGACAGGTCACGATGATGTCCAGGGTTTTTAACTCGGCGATGGCATAAGCGTCCTTGAGCGGGGCAGCATCCTTGCCAATAGCTGGCCCTTGACCGCCCACGTTGGACGTGGTGAAAAACACCGGCTCATCCACCCGATCGAAATCGCCTTCCGCCTGCATCCGCGCCATCAACACCGAACCGACCATTCCCCGCCAACCGACCAGACCTACTCGCATCATTGCGTTCCTCACCTTGCGTTAACTCAGAATAACTGAACAAGTTTTACAGCGCCGCGACCACCGCATCGCCCATGGCCTGAGTGCCGACCGGCGTCATCCCGGCCGCCATGATATCCAGGGTCCGCAAACCCTGATTCAGCACCCGCCCAACCGCCTGCTCAATTCGCTCGGCGGGTTCCGGGGCGTTCAGGCTGTAGCGCAGCAGCATCGCCGCCGACAAAATCGTCGCCAGCGGATTGGCTATGCCTTTACCGGCGATATCGGGCGCGGAACCGTGAATCGGCTCATACAGGCCTTTGCCATGCGCATCCAGCGACGCCGACGGCAACATCCCAATCGAACCGGTCAACATGGCCGCGCAGTCGGACAGAATGTCGCCAAACAGGTTGCCGGTCACGATCACGTCAAACTGCCTGGGGGCGCGGACCAGTTGCATCGCGGCGTTATCGACATACAGATGCGACAGCGCCACGTCGGGATAGTCCTTCGCCACCCGTCCGACCACGTCCCGCCACAGTTCCGAAGCCTCCAGCGCGTTAGCCTTGTCCACCGAACAGAGCTTGCGCTGGCGCTGGCGAGCGGCTTCAAACCCGACTCGGGCAATCCGCTCGATCTCGGATTCGCGGTAAATCATGGTGTTAAAACCTTCCCGCTCGCCATTGTCCAGAGTGCGAATGCCGCGAGGCTGGCCGAAGTAGATGTCGCCGGTCAATTCACGCACGATCAAAATATCCAGCCCGGCGACGATCTCCGGTTTCAGCGTCGAAGCCGCCGCCAGTTGCGGATAAAGAATGGCCGGGCGCAGATTGGCGAATACGCCCAGATCGCCACGGATCAGCAGCAAACCCTGTTCCGGGCGCAAGGGTCGGTCAAGCGCCGCCCACTTTGGCCCGCCGACCGCGCCCAACAGGATCGCGTCGGCTTCATGCGCCTGACGCCGCGTTTGATCGGGATACGGCGCGCCGAGCGCATCAACCGCGCCGCCACCGAGCAGACCGTAGTCCAGCGCCACATCCAGACCGTGCTCCTGGCGCAGACATTCCAGCACTTTAGCGGCTTCGGCGATGATTTCCGGGCCGATGCCGTCGCCGGGGAGAATCAGGATTTTGGAAGGCATTAGGGTTTGCTCTTCATGCTTGAAAGTGACCTGATCGCTCTCAGCGACCACACTCAAATTGTTCAATAACGTCCGATTCGCGCTCGGCGTCGGCGATCCAGGCTTGCAGGTGCGGATCAGCCATGAGCGTCGCCACATAGTCGTCCGCCACGCCGGGACGGCTTACCCCATACGGAACGAAGCGCAGCGCCACCGGCGCGAACATGGCGTCAGCAATGGAGAATGCGCCGAACAGCCAAGGCCCGCCCGCGCCAAAGCGGTGGCGGCAATCGGTCCAGATCGTCTCGATGCGGTCGATCTCGGCGGCGATCTCGGGCGTCATCGGCACATGCCGACCCCGCGCCCGGGCATTCATGGTCATGTGGGTGCGCAGCGCGGTGAAGCTCGAGTGCATCTCGGCGCTCACCGAGCGGGCTATAGCGCGGGCGACAGAGTCTGCCGGCCACAGCGTGGGCGCCCGTTCGGCGAGGTATTCACAGATCGCCAGCGAATCCCACACCACCCACTCGCCCTCGCGCCATACCGGCGCTTTACCCGAAGGTGAAAGTTGCCGAAGCTGCGCTGTACCCTCCGGGGTATAGAGCGCGATCCGAACCTCATCGAATTCGATCCCGGCGTGACGCGCCGCCAGCCAGGGCCGCAGCGACCACGAAGAGTAATTCTTGTTGCCAATCACCAGTTGCGGACGCATGACGGTCTCCTAAAAAGTTTTGATCTCCACGCAATGCCCAGCCAGCGCCGCTGCTTCGGTGCTGCCGCCTTTTGAAATTGCGGCGGGCGGCGGACATCGCCCAGTCGCTGATCGCCTGTAGTTATCGCCATTTAGCTTAAAGTGGGTTAAGGGCATAGCACAAACCCATTTTAAGTAAGGATGCCTAAGGAAATGCCTGGCGTGAACTCATACTCGCTCCAAAACAGGCGGAGAACCGCGTTCAGCGCGATACAATCGGTTCTCTTCAGCTTATCGCCCGATGACTATTTCCCCCAAATTTTCCCGCGAGGCGACGCGATGCACACTATCCAAATGAACCGGACCCCGGCAATGATCCGGGGAAACCGATGGGAAACTACGCCATGATCGGCGCATTGACGGTATTGCTGGCCTTCCAACTGGTCGGCGAGATTCTGGTCCAGATAAGCGGTCTGCCGGCGCCAGGACCGGTTATCGGGATGGTGCTGTTGCTGCTGGCGCTCTATTGGCGCGGGGCGCTGCCCGACGCCCTGCGGACGGTGGCGGAAACCCTGCTGTCGCATCTGTCGCTGCTATTTATTCCCGCCGGGGTCGGCATCATCCAGCATGGAGCGCGGCTAGCGGAGGAATGGCTGGCGATTATCGTCGCTCTCGCGCTCAGCACTTTGATCACGGTGGCCGTCACCGCTCTGGCGATGCAGGCCGTCATACGCCGTCAACCCGGATCGCAACGAGATGGATAAGATCGGCGGCATCTGGGTATACCTGACTGCTTCGCCGCTACTGTGGCTGATGCTAACTCTGGTCGTTTATCTGGCCGGGCAATGGCTGTTCCGACGCAGTGGCGGGCGGGCGCTGTTTAACCCGGTGGCGCTGGCGATCGCCCTGCTGGCGGCGTTGCTGTTGCTGACCGGCACCCCCTATTCCACCTATTTTGCCGGGGCGCAGTTCATTCACTTCCTGCTCGGCCCGGCGACGGTGGCGCTGGCGATCCCGCTCTACCAGCACCGGAATCGGGTCCGGCAACTGCTGCTGCCGATCAGCGTTGGCCTGTTGGCGGGTTCGATCACCGCTATCCTGTCAGCCATTGGTCTGGCTTGGCTGTTGGGCGGATCGTCGCGCACTCTGCTGTCGCTGGCGCCTAAATCGGTCACTACCCCAGTTGCAATGGGGATCGCTGAAAAAATCGGCGGTTTACCTTCACTGACCGCGGTCATGGTGATCCTGACCGGCGTGGTTGGCGCAGTCGCCGCCCCGGCGCTGCTGGGCTGGTTGCGGATTTGGGATGAGGCGGTTCAAGGTCTGGCCATTGGCGTAGCGGCGCATGGCATCGGCACTGCGCGGGCGCTGCAAATCAGCGGCATGGCGGGCGCCTTCGCCGGGATGGCGATTGGCCTGAACGCCTTACTGACGGCGCTGCTGGCGCCGCTCATCGTGCAGTGGCTGCACCTGACGCCTAACGGGCTGCCTTAAACCGTTGTCCACGAAAGACACGGAAAGATCATAAAGATCAAAGGCCCGGTTTTTTTAACCTTTAACCTTAACTATCAATTTGAAAATGAAATCTTTTACCGATCTGTTCGTCACCCGGCCCGTACTGGCGATTGTGGTCAATCTGGTGATCATCATCGCTGGCCTGCAAGCGATCTTTACCCTCAATGTCCGTCAGTATCCGCGCAGCGATAACGCCAGCGTCAAGGTCACGACCGTGTACGTTGGCGCCGGCGCCGATCTGGTGCGCGGCTTCATCACCACCCCGCTGGAGCGGGTCATCGCTTCCGCCGACGGCATCGAATACCTGGAATCGCAAAGCGCCCAAGGTCTTTCCACGATTACCGCCCGGTTGAAGTTGAACCAGGATCCGACCAAGGCGCTGGCCGAAATCAGCTCCAAAGTCGATCAGGTGCGCGGCGACTTGCCGCCCGAAGCCGAAGTGCCGGTGCTGAATATCGAGTCCGCTGACAGCGAGTTTGCTTCGGCGTATCTCAGCTTCGCCTCGGATGTGCTGGAGCAGAACGAAATCACCGACTATCTGGTGCGGGCAGTGCAGCCGCGTCTGTCCGCTCTCGAAGGCGTACAACGGGCGGATATTCTCGGCAACCGCACCTTCGCCATGCGCATCTGGCTTAAGCCGGATCGAATGGCGGCGCTTAACATCAGTCCGGTACAGGTGCGCACCGCGCTGGCCGCCAATAACTATCTGGCCGCGCCGGGCCGCACCAAAGGGGCGTTGATCAAGGTCGATCTCACCGCCAACACCGATCTGCGCTCGGTGGATGAATTCAGGAATCTGGTAATTCGGGAAAAAGGCGGGGCGTTGGTGCGCCTGTCGGACATTGCCGATGTGGCGCTGGGCGCTGAGGATTATGACTCTGAGGTGCGCTTCTCCGGCCAGACTGCGGTGTTCATGGGTATCTTTCCGCTGCCGAACGCCAATGCGATTGACGTGATTAAACGGGTTCGGGCCGAAATGGCCGAGATTCAGCGGGAACTACCCACCGGCCTGCAAGCGCAAATCGCTTACGACGCCACCAACTACATCAATAACGCGATTAAGGAGGTCGTTAAAACCCTCGGCGACACTCTGATCATCGTGGTGATTATCATTTTCCTGTTCCTCGGCTCAATCCGCTCGGTGCTGGTGCCGGTAGTGGCGATCCCGATTTCGCTGATTGGCGGCATTTTCCTGATGCAGGTCTTCGGTTTCACCATCAACCTGTTAACCTTGTTAGCCATTGTGCTGTCAGTCGGGTTGGTGGTGGACGACGCCATCGTGGTGGTGGAAAACGTCGAGCGCCATTTACGGGATGGGCGCAGCCCGTTTGAAGCGGCGCTGCTCAGCGGGCGGGAACTGACCGGCCCGATCATCGCCATGACCGTGACCCTGATTGCGGTCTATACCCCCATTGGTTTGCAGGGTGGGTTAACCGGAGCGCTGTTCCGTGAGTTCGCTTTCACTCTGGCCGGAGCGGTGACCATTTCCGGGATTGTGGCGCTGACCCTGTCGCCGATGCTGGCGTCGAAACTGCTCAACGCTGAAGACGAGCAGCACTGGCTGCCGGTTCATATCAACGCCACCTTTGAACGACTCAAGCAGTTCTATGGCCGGCGGCTGGATGAAACCCTCAGCGCCCGCCCGGCGGTTTATTTGCTGTGGGGAACGCTGTCGCTGCTGATCGTGCCGATGTGGATGTTTTCCGCCGAGGAACTGGCGCCGAATGAGGATCAGGGGGTAATTTTCGGCATTGTCGACGCCGCCGCCAACGCTACGCTCGACCAAACCAGCGCCTTTGCTGCCGCCGCCAACCAGGTGTTCCTGTCAGTCCCGGAGACCGAATTCACCTTTCAGGTCACGTTCCCGACCTCCGGTTTTAGCGGCATGGTGGTGAAGCCGTGGGATCAGCGCGAACGGACGGTGTTTGCGATTCTGCCCGAAGTGCAGCAGAAACTGGCCGGCATTCCCGGCATTCAAATCTTCCCGGTCACGCCGCCCGCCTTGCCGGGTGGTGGGCAATTCCCGGTTGAATTTGTGATCGCTTCGACCGCCAGCACGCAGGAAATTCTCGATATC
This sequence comes from Candidatus Contendibacter sp., assembly GCA_020890855.1. Classification (GTDB taxonomy): domain Bacteria; phylum Pseudomonadota; class Gammaproteobacteria; order Competibacterales; family Competibacteraceae; genus RXIV01. The sequence continues at coordinate 20,792 of JAJHPN010000114.1, forward strand.
GCCAAGCAGGTGCAGGAGAAAGCGGCCAATAGCGGGATGTTCGCCTTTCCGCCGCTGATTGATGTGAAACTCGATCAACCACAGACTGAAGTGGTGATTGACCGCGACAAGGTCGCCATGCTGGGCCTGAACTTGCAACAGGTCGGGGCGGATTTGAGCGCGGCGATGGGCGGCAACTTCGTCAACCGTTTCAACATTGCCGGGCGCAGCTACAAGGTCATCCCGCAGGTGCAGCGGGCGGGCCGGCTGAATCCTGACCAACTGGAAGATATTCACGTCACCGGCCCGAACGGGCAATTGCTGCCCCTCAGCACGGTCGCGTCACTCCGCAACAGCACCGGGCCACGCACCCTGAACCGATTCCAGCAATTGAATTCGGTGAAAATCAGCGGGGTGGCGATTCAGCCGCTCGACCAAGCGCTGCGCTTTCTGGAAGACGAAGCGGCCAAGATCATGCCCAAGGGCTATGTGATCGACTACACCGGCGAATCGCGGCAACTGCGACTGGAAGGCGGCAACCAGTTTTTCAAGACCATGGGTTTCGCCATCATCCTGATTTTTCTGGTGCTGGCCGCCCAGTTCAACAGCTTTCGGGATCCATTCATCATTCTGCTCGGTTCCGCGCCGCTGGCAATTTTCGGAGCGCTGATCTTCACCTTTCTGAAGATGCCCAATCCGAATATTCCTTTTCCGCTGACCGAAGGCTGGACAACGACCATGAACATCTACGCCAAGGTGGGACTGGTGACGTTGATGGGGCTGATCGCCAAGAACGGAATTTTGATCGTGGATTTCGCCAACAAGCTGCAACTGGAGGGGATTCCCAAGCTGGCGGCGGTGCGCGAGGCGGCGCTGATTCGATTGCGACCGATTCTGATGACGACCGCCGCGACGATTGCCGGGCATTTGCCGCTAGTCTTTGTCACCGGGGCGGGCGCGGCGGCGCGGAATTCGATTGGCCTGGTGCTGGTCGGCGGCATGACGGTGGGAACGCTGTTCACCATCTTTGTCGTGCCCGCCATTTATATGCTGATTGCCAGGGATCACGCGCATGATCGGGAGGCGGAACAGGCGGCGGCAGTGACGGCGACCGGGACTGATTCTGGAGGCCATCCGCCAAAATCCTTGCCCGACACACTGAAAAGCGATGCTTCAATCTGAGGCGATGTTCGCACATCCGCCAGGGACTTGGGCGCGGAACTATTCCCAGGACTTTTGCTTAATCAGGACTTTCGTTTACCTATCTTTTGCCGTCATACCCGCGAAGGCGGGTATCCATATCTTTTCAACCAGTGACTGGATTCCGGCATACGCGGGAATGGCGAAAAGCGAAGGTCCTGACTACAGCGACGGGCTGTCGTAATCTTCTATTTGATAACGCGCCCTAGTCCCGGCGTCCGGCATTCCCGCCGAAATCGATCAAAAACCCCGCGCTTCCCGGATTCGTTCGTAAGCAGCCGTCAGTTCGCGGGTCTTTTCCGTGGCCCGCGCCAGTTCGGTCGGCGAAATGCCCTTGGCCGCCAGCTTGTCCGGGTGGTGTTTGCCGATCAGCCGGCGATAGGCCAGCTTGATTTGATCCGGGCCGGCGTCGTTCGACACCCCCAGCACCCGGTAAGCCTCGCTGAGGGAATTGACCGCAGTGACCGGTCGCCGGTGGGGTGATTCCCGCTCACGCCATTCACGAGAACCGGCATGACCCGGACCGGACTGCTGCGCCCAACGCTGGGCGCGAAACAGGGTATGCAGAGCTTCGAACTGAAAACGGACGATGCCGAGCCGCTCCGCGACAGCCGCCAACCGGGCGTAGCCGAGCGGAGACGGGTCGCCATTGGCGTAGACGATATTCAACAGCAACTCCAGCAGGTGTTGCAGCAGCGCCGGATGATGGCGACAGCCACGCTGGAACGCATCAATGGCGACCTCGATCGCGAAACCGGACTGTTTGCCTTCGGTAAAACAATCCATCGCGGCGCGGCGCTGAACGGCGTTCAGATGCAGGTGATCCATGATGGCTCGAGCCGCTGCGATGTGTCGTTCCGAAACCCGGCCATCCGCTTTGGCGATATGGCCCATCAACTGGAAGGCCGCCGTGTTAAAGGCGCGCTGGGCGGACTCCTGACCGCCCGCTTCCCCGTCCGCCGATGGTTGCCGGTTTTGATCGATGGCGTGACCGACCGCCGCGCCCATCAAGGCGCCCAGCGGCCCGCCAGTCATAAAGCCGAATGCTGCGCCAAACAGTTTTCCCAGCACGCCTGCCCCTGTTGAGTCTGGTAAATGGAAAATTGTCGGCCCCGGACGGGAGCCGGCAGTGATCAGGATTTCAGATACAGGTCATCATCATAAGTTTTCAGCCAGTTGGGCCGCACCCCGATCAGCGCTGTGGTCATCATGCCGTTCAGCAGACCTTCCGGGAACAGGTAGAGCGGCACAAAGGGCAAGTATTCGGTACTGATGCGGGTGAAGGTATAGGTTTCAGTAACGATCAGCAGCATGGCTAGCGCCAGCACCGCGGCGGCGGCGGCCAGCATGGCGTTGAAGAAGGCGCACAGAAAAATATAGATGAACAGGTGGCAGGGCAGGTAACGATAGACCAGCCAGTAGACGCCGTAACTGGTCGAAACCGGCAAGATTCCCAGGATTAGGGCGTTCATCGCCAGCACCGCCCAGTCGCCATGCATGAACGCCACGGCTACGCTGATCAGGCTGACCCCGATCACCGCCAGCGACCAGCCAAACATCAAGACATAAACGGTCGCGCCGAGGAAATGAAACCCCAGCGCTGGCCGGACCCCGACCTCGAAACTCCATAGCAAAAACAGCGCCAGTGACGCGCCCAGCCAGACATGCTGGAGCTGGGGGCTGGCCAGGAGCGTCCGCCATGGCGCGGAGCGCAGGGCTTGCAGCCCAATCAGCAGCCAGAGAAAGTAGGCGAACGTCAGCAAATCGCTGTGGAGCAGGGTGTCGGTAAGGTTCATCGCGCCAGCATATCGGAATCTGAAGGGACATGGCGGATCCGGCTGCCGCCCCGGCTGGTTTGACCGTGCCGGGTCAAGCATGGCCCGATCATCAGGCCATGCCGGCGGGATAACGCGGCGGCAGCATTGCTTGTGAGGCTGCGCTATGCTCACCTGAGCGCCAAGCCCTTGGCCGAACCCGCCGAACGGATCGCGGTTTCAAAGCGGGTTCGCAACTTCTGGCGCAATATCTGAAAATTGCGCCGCGATAATAATGACGCTTAATAAAATTGATCAGGCAGACCGTATGTTCCATATCGTCGTTCAACGTGACCATGTCCAGACGCTCGATCAGTCCCGGCAATCGGCAGAGACTCTGGCTGTGCAATTAGCGGATCGTTATGAAATGAGTCACCACTGGCAGGGCGACTCATTGCACTTTGAGCGTTCCGGGGTCAGCGGCCATATTGACCTGGAGCCGGGCCGGCTGCGGATTAACGTGCGGCTGGGTTTTCTGCTGGCGCCGCTGAAACACCGGCTGGAGCAGGAGATTCAGCGGCAATTGGACGAGGTGTTTCCATCGCCAGCCGACTGAAGCGACTAAGCGCCGATCCCGCTTTCCAGTTGCAGGGGTTGCGGATGACCCGCGCCGATTCGCTCCATAATCATCCGTTCTCGTGCGGTGATGACGTTCACGAAGTGTCCCGCAGCCGTTCCCATGTGGTGAAAGGCGTGGAACCCCCTGTCCAGAAACCGGTGTAACTCCCCGACTCCGGCCAGTCGCGCTGGTCCGCTGGCCAGCTTCAGCGCGGTGTGAATGAAGTGCTTGCGCACGATCCGCTGCAAATCCCGGCCTAACTGTTCTACCAGGTTAAGCTGATGGCGGCGCAAATCGTAGTCGCCGCAGCGCCGGTAGCCGGCGACATAGATCGCTTCGTCCAATGTGTCGCGCCAGTTGAATTCCATCACCAGCATCCGGGTCAGGCGGGCATCCAGTTCGTGCGACAGGGCGTTGAGCTCCAGCGCCCGCGCCGCCGTACACAAAACCGGCGCTGGCAGGCTGCGGATCATCACCGGAACCACCCGGGCCAGATCCTGCTCGCGCTGGTGGAAATCCCGGTTACCGTACAACTCATCCAGAAAGAACTCCGCTGCGGGCCGGTAGCGCGGGTCGTTGAGCAGGTCGGCGTGGGTGCGGGCCAGCCGCGCCGATTGCCAGCTCCGCAGGACAGATAACTCCCGCTCGATGCCCGTTGCGCCGTCAGTGTGGAACGCTTGGCTGCGCTGTAATTGCTCCAGCAACCGCGCCGCGCCGAGGGTCTTGTGATCATCCGTCATGGCTTGCTCAAAGTCAGGACTTTCGTTTGCCTACCTTTTTCCGTCATACCGGCGAAAGCAGGTATCCATTGTTTTCAGTATGTTACTGGATTTCTGCTGCTGCGGGAATAATGAATAAGCGAAAGTCCTGCCTGAATATCACCGCAGGATTTATAGCAGCAACCAGTAGCGCGCCATATCCACTGTTTCGCCATCGTCACACCTGCCGGCGGCCGCCGCGCCCGCCCGGCGTTGCGCCCCCACCGCTTTCCCCCTAGAATGCCCCTCCCTTGCGGCCCTGAACCGGGCTGCGACTCCTTGCCTCACCGCGTTGCGGGAGGCTACGTATTTATCCGTAAGGAGCTGTTTTGATGCGACATTATGAAATCGTATTCATGGTCCACCCTGATCAGAGCGATCAGGTTCCGGCCATGGTCGAACGTTACCGGGCGCTGATCGAAGAGGATGGCGGCAAGATTCACCGTCTGGAAGACTGGGGCCGTCGGCAACTGGCCTACCCGATCAACAAAATTCACAAGGCCCACTACATTCTGATGAATGTCGAGTGCAGCCAGCCGGTGCTTGAAGAATTGCAAAGCGCGTTTCGGTTCAACGACGCCGTGATTCGCAACCTGATCATCCAGCGTGATAGCGCCGATACCGAACCCTCACCGTTGCTCAAGGCGCGTGATGAGCGGCCTGAACGCGAAGAACGCGGTCATCGCTCTGATCGCGAAGAATCCTTCGACGATATCGAAGCTGACGACGAAATAGCCTGAACCGGCGCGATCTGATCCTGCCATGCTGCCTGCGTCGCGCTCCGACAACTCCCTGATCATCGCCGGTCAGGTGTCCGGAGCCTGCGAGACCCGGACCACCCCGGCCGGGGTGCCAATCAGCCGCTTTCTGCTCGAACATCAGTCAGGGCAGATCGAAGCCGGCGTCCCGCGCCAGGCGCGCTGCCGGATCCCGGTCATGGCCTGCGGCGAGGCGCTAGCCCGGCTGGCCGGCCGCTTGTCGCCCGGCGCGCCGGTGCGGGTGCAAGGCTTCGTCAGCCGCGTCAATTACCGCGAAGGCGAATACCGGCTGGCGTTGCACGCTGCCCGCATCGACCTTCTCACTACCGAATGTTCTGAATCATCCGAGGGTTAAATTCAATGTCGCGTTTTTTCCGTCGCAAGAAGTTCTGCCGGTTCACCGCCGAAGGCGTCAAGGAAATCGACTACAAGGACATCGTCGTCCTGAAAAATTACGTCAGCGAGACGGGCAAGATTGTGCCGAGCCGGATCACCGGCACCAAGGCCCGTTATCAGCGGCAATTGTCGGTAGCCATCAAACGCGCCCGGTTTTTGGCGCTGCTGCCGTACTGTGACCGGCACTGAGCCTGGTTCGCGCACCCTGGAGGCTGAGGCATGGAAATCATTCTGCTGGAAAAAGTAATTAATCTGGGCGCGTTGGGCGACCGGGTCAAAGTCAAGCCGGGCTATGCCCGTAACTTCCTGATTCCAAAAGGAAAGGCGACGACGGCGACGGCGGCCAACCTGGCCCGGTTCGAAGCTCGCCGCGCCGAACTGGAGCGGATCGCCACCGAAGCGCTGGCTAAGGCCAATGCTCGCGCCGAGCAACTCTCCGAGTTGATCGTGACCTTGTCGGTCAAGACCGGCAGCGAGGGCCGATTGTTTGGATCGGTCGGCGCCGCTGACATCGCCGATGCGGTATCTGCGGCTGGCATCGATCTGCAAAAAAATGAAGTCCGGCTCACCACCGGCTCGATCCGCCAGATTGGCGAATACGACGTTGATTTACATCTGCATAATGAAGTCAAGACCCAGATTCGGGTCAACGTCATCGCTGAAGCCTGAGTTGCAGCGGGCGCGCCCGCGCCGGGGTCTGAGCTAAACTTAAAGCCATACCCCGGGTCGGGATGCTCCCCGGCTGGCGGTTTGTTCCTCTCCATCGTGGGAGTTTCTTGACCGTACCGTCGCTTGATTGCGGCGGACAGCGGCTCGCCGGTTTCGCTCCGAGTGTCCCGTCATGCAGCCCGTGTTCCCGTTCCCCCACCGCAAGGATCCCACCACCGAAGCGCTGCGAACTCCACCGCATTCGCAGGAGGCCGAGCAGGCGGTATTGGGTGGGCTGATGCTGGACAACGCAACCTGGGATCAGATCGCCGACCGACTGGATGAAAGCGACTTCTACCGCAACGATCACCGGCTGATTTTTCGCGCCGTCCGTCGCTTGGCCGAGCAGAGCAAACCCTTTGATTTGCTGACCCTGGCGGAATGGTTGGAAGATCAGAACGAGCTGGAAGCCGCCGGGGGATTCGTCTATCTCGGGGTGCTGGCGCGGGATACCCCGAGCGCCGCCAATGTCCGCGCCTATGCCGACATCATCCGCGAACGGTCGATTCGGCGCGAACTGATCCGCACCAGCACTGAAATCGCCGACATGGCTTACGATCCCAAGGGTCGTCACAGCCGGGAACTGCTGGATGAAGCCGAAAAGCGGGTGTTCGCCATTGCTGAGCGGGGCGCCCGCACCCAGCAGGGCTTCGCCAATATCAAGGATCTGTTGGCGCGGACGGTGGAACGGATCGACCTTTTGTTCCAGAGCGACAACCCGATCACCGGCATTCCCACCGGTTGGCCTGATTTCGACGACAAGACCGCCGGTTTGCAACCCGGCGACTTGATCGTGATCGCGGGACGGCCCTCGATGGGTAAAACCAGCCTGGCGATGAACATCGTTGAATATGCGGCGATTCAGGTCAAATGCCCGGTGGCGGTGTTCAGTATGGAAATGCCTGCCGAAGGCCTGATCATGCGGTTGATGTCGTCGCTGGGGCGGATCGATCAGCATCGGGTGCGCACCGGGCGGCTGGAGGAAGACGACTGGCCGCGCCTGACTTCGGCGGTGACCATGCTGTCCGAAGCCCGACTGTTCATTGACGACAGCTCCAACCTCAGTCCGAACGAATTGCGGGCGCGCGCGCGGCGCTTGCACCGGCAGGAAGGACAACTGGGATTGATCGTGGTCGATTATCTCCAGTTGATGCAGGTGCCGGGCACCAATGAGAACCGCGCCACCGAAGTCTCAGAAATTTCCCGGGCGCTCAAGGGACTGGCTAAAGAATTGTCGGTGCCGGTGGTCGCGCTGTCGCAGCTTAACCGCACGCTGGAGCAGCGCGGCGACAAGCGGCCGATCATGTCGGATTTGCGGGAATCAGGCGCGATTGAACAGGATGCGGACCTCATCTGCTTCATTTACCGCGATGAAGTCTACAACCCGGAAAGTCCCGACAAGAACGTTGCCGAAATCATCATCGGCAAGCAGCGCAATGGTCCCCAGGGGACGGTTCGCCTTACTTTCCTGGGGCAGTACACCCGTTTCGAGAGCTACGCCTCCGAATCCTACGCGGCAGGTTCCGGTTATGAGTCGAGCAACTACGGTACACCTCGATCTGGAGGCGCTGGTTCACAATCTGC
>JAJHPN010000134.1 GCA_020890855.1 Candidatus Contendibacter sp.
ACGCCATGCGTAGCCACTATTGCGGCCAAGTCACCGAGACCCTGTTAGATCAGGATGTTACCCTCTGCGGTTGGGCGCACCGCCGCCGTGATCATGGCGGCGTGATCTTCATCGACTTGCGCGACCGTGAAGGTCTGGTGCAAGTGGTCATCGATCCCGACACCCCGGAGGCGTTCGCCACCGCCGAGCGGGTTCGCAACGAATATGTGCTGCGAATCATCGGGCGGGTGCGCCGCCGCCCGCCCGGTACCGAGAATGCCCATCTGCCCACCGGCGCAGTCGAGGTGCTGGCCCGCGAAGTCGAGATTCTCAACCGTTCCGAGCCGTTGCCGTTCCAGTTGGACGACGACGACACCTCCGAAGAAGTGCGGCTGCGCTACCGTTATCTCGATCTGCGCCGCCCGGAAATGCAGAACCGGCTGCGCTTGCGGACCCGGACCATCAGCGCGTTGCGCGAGTTTCTCGAACGGCACGGGTTCATGGACATCGAAACCCCGATGCTGACCAAGGCCACTCCGGAAGGCGCCCGTGATTATCTGGTGCCGAGCCGCACCCATCCCGGCAGCTTTTTCGCCCTGCCGCAATCGCCGCAGTTGTTCAAGCAGTTGCTGATGATGGCCGGACTGGATCGCTACTATCAGGTGGTGCGCTGTTTCCGCGACGAGGATTTGCGGGCCGACCGCCAGCCGGAATTCACCCAACTGGATATTGAAACCTCGTTCATGGGCGAGTCGTCGATCATCGAACTGATGGAAGAAATGATCCGGCAGATGTTCAAGGCGGTGCTGGAGGTGGAGCTGCCCAACCCGTTTCCGCGAATGCCTTACGACACGGCGATGCAGCGTTACGGCTCCGATAAGCCGGATTTGCGCATTCCGCTGGAGCTGACCGAGTTGTCGGACTTGATGGCGACGGTGGAATTCAAGGTGTTTTCCGGGCCGGCCACCGATCCGAACGGGCGGGTGGCGGCGTTGCGGGTGCCGGGTGGCGGATCGCTCAGCCGGCGCGAGATCGACGGTTACACCGAGTTTGTCGCCCGCTATGGCGCGAAAGGGCTGGCCTACATCAAGGTCAATGACGCCGCCGCTGGCCGGGAAGGCTTGCAAGCGCCGATTGTGAAGTTCCTGCCGGATGAGACGCTGGCCAAGATTCTCACCCGCACCGGGGCGGAAAGCGGCGATTTAATCTTCTTCGGCGCCGATTCGAGCAAGGTGGTCAACGATGCGCTGGGCGCGTTGCGGATCAAGATCGGCCATGACCTGAACCTGCTCAAGGGCGAGTGGGCGCCGCTGTGGGTGGTCAACTTCCCGATGTTTGAGTGGGACGGGGCCGAGCAACGCTGGAATGCCCTGCATCATCCCTTCACCGCGCCGCGCACCGAAAACCCCGAGGACGTGCGAGCCAATCCGCAGCAGTGTTTATCGCGGGCCTACGACATGGTGCTGAACGGCACCGAAATCGGCGGCGGGTCGGTGCGTATCCACCGGCAGGAGATGCAAAGCACGGTGTTTGATCTGCTCG
>JAJHPN010000202.1 GCA_020890855.1 Candidatus Contendibacter sp.
CCCCGGAACCGGAACCGGCTCCCGAACCGGCGATCCCTGCTCGTCCAATTGCGCCAGTCACGTCCGAACCCCCACCCGCCGCCCTGACTGCGCCGCTCGCACCGATTCCTGCTGAACCATCCAGCCATCCCCGATCCAGCGCGCCACCCGCACCGGCTCCTGCTAAACCATCCAGCCATCCCCGATCCAGTGCGCCGCCGCCCGCATCCGGTTCAGAGCGCAGTCTGGAAGATGAATTGAACTCGCAATTTGATCCCACGACGCAGGAGCTGGAAAAGAGACTGCGTCGCTCCCAATAATCGCCCGGATTGCGGCGTGGATGAGGCGCGGCGCGAACTGAGCATGATCCATTTTCAGGAGCATCCTTACCATGAACCGTCTGTTGATCAATGGGTTGTTGTTGCTGTGTGGTCTGTGCGGCGGAACGCCGGCGATAGCCCAGGACGCCGACGCTAAACTGATCGGCATGGTGACCGGTTCCAAGACGGGCACCTATATCCAGTTCGGCAACGATATTGCCAGCATCGCCAAGCCCGCCGGCCTGGATATCCTGGTCAAGGATTCCCAAGGCTCAATTGATAATATCAAGCGGATGAACAGCAAGGAAAATGCGGCGCTGGGCATTGTCCAGTCCGACGTGCTGGGTTTTCTCAGCCGCTCCGAAAATCCGGAAATGCGCCAGGTCGCTGGCCGATTGCGGCTGATTTTCCCGTTCTATAACGAAGAGGTGCATCTGTTCGCCAACAAGTCGCTCCAGTCGTTTGGCGATTTGCAAGGCAAGCGGGTGGTGGTGGGGGAGTCCGGCAGCGGCACCTGGCTGACGGCGATGAACCTGCTGCAACTGACCGGGGTCAAGCCGGCGGAATTGCTGAACCTGCCGCCGCTGCAAGGCGTCACCGCCGTACTCAAGGGCGAAGCCGACGCCATGTTCTATGTCGCGGGCAAACCGGTCAGCCTGTTTACCAAAGTGGGTAATCTAATCACGAAAGCCGATTTTGCCCCGTTGCTGGCGAACGTGCATTTTGTGCCGCTCGACGATCCCCGGATGTTGCGTGAGTACTCATCGGCCCAGATCAGCACCACTGATTACGACTGGCTGGACGGTCAGGTCCCGACCATTGCGGTCAAGGCGGTGCTGATGAGTTTTGATTTTTCCGGCAAGCAGAGCGCCTATTTCACCCAGCGCTGCCAGCAGTTGGCGACCTTGGGCGAGGTGATTCGCGGCAACCTCGGCCAGCTTCAGCAAACCGGCCATCCCAAGTGGAAGGAAGTCAAACTCGATGACAAGGTGGGCGTCTGGCCGCTGGATCGCTGTTCGCGCAGCGGCAAAAGCGGCAGCAAGAGTGGCGGTAAAAGCGGCGGTTCGGGGACCGATATCAATCGCGAGCTGGAGAAGATGCTGCTGAACCAGTATGAGTGGCCCCGGTATCTGATTCCGGCAGCCTGAATTTCCTGCACAGGAGAAGGTTAATGCGATTCGCACCGATCATATTGACGGCGGTTCTGGCGACGGGAGCAGGCGTGGCGTTGGCCCAGGATGCGCGACCGGATGCCCGGATGCAGTTTTCCAGCACTTCGTTTGGTTTGCTGTTTGGTTATAGCCGGGGACAGGGCGAACTCGAATTTCGGGGCCGGAAATATCCATTTACGGTTTCACAGATCAAGGCGGCGACGCTGGGCGTCACCCAGGTTGAGGCGCTTGGCCAAGTCTACCGCCTGCAGGATGCGGCAGATTTCGCCGGGACTTATGCCGCCGCCGAGGGCGGCTTGACCCTGTTCCAGGGCGGCGGCAACGCCATGCTTCGTAATGAAAAGGGCGTGACGCTGTTTTTGCAGAACGTGCAGTATGGTTTTGATGTCACTTTAGGCGGCGGCGGTCTGTCGATCACCTTGAGTGAGCCGGTCGGCGTCGCTGTTCCGGTTACGACGGAGACCGGGACTGCGCCGCCCCGTTAACCGGCAGCCGCAGGATGAATGATCAACGAGAATGGACCGCGAGGCGCAGCAGATATGGCCACGGAGCAGATTCTTCTAAGCAGCAGTTCCTTTGACGGAATGCGCGAGACCGGCGGTTTCGGCCAGCCGTTGCATACCCTGTATCCACAAATCCGGGCCGTATTGGCCGGTCAGTTAGGGGAGGAAGTGGCGGATCTGCTGGCCGAACCGGTGGTGGATCGCGCCCGTGGCCGCATCGACTGGTACGCCGAAGGCGATCCGGATCAGTCGCCCGTGGCGTTGCATGAGCTGCCGGAAGAGCAGCGCCAGCCTATTCTCGCCCGGATTGAGGAAATCCTTGGCCGTGGGCGGGAATTGGCCGAGCGCTATGCCGCGTCCGGCGATGTGCAGCGGATGCAGTTAGGTGCGATTCTCAAGGCGGCGCTGGGCGGAGCGGTGGCAACCGGCGTCTTTCTGGTCGAGGGTCGTCCCGTCATGACCGGCTGGGGATTTGCGCCCGATCGACCTTGGGAAATGCCGGCGGTTTTGGCGCAGCCGACCCGTTCGCTCCCTCCCGCTCCAGACACGGTTGCGCCGCGTGATGTAGCGATTCCCGACATCGCCTTGCCGGAACTGGCGACCGCGCCGTCACCCGAATCGCCGCCGCCGTTTCCGGAAGCGCGGATGGAATCGCCGCTGGAACCTGTGCCGGAACCGCTACCCGGCGTGGCGACGGACGCCGCGTCGCCATCGCTTAATCCGGAAGCATCACCGCAACCGGATCTGCCGTCGCCGTCGCCATCATCCCCGCCTGCTTTCACCCCCATCCCCGGCGTCGTCAGCGAAACTGCGAGCGAACCGTTGTTCAAACCCGATCCCGAACCGGTCATCGGTGCGGCGGAGCGCCCGGCGATGGTCAAGGCGGCTCCCGCTTCGCCCCTGCGCTATGTGGTGGTGGGGTCGCGCTACTTCTGGAGCGTGTTCGCCCTCGCCATTTTGCTGGCGCTGGGTGTCGCCGGGTGGGTCTGGATGAAAAAACCAGCGCTGTACCCGGTGGCGGACCAACCGGCGACCAGCGCCTTGGCGCAGGCGCAACACGCTGAAACTGCATTACGCGCTCGGTTGGAATCGCTGCTGACCCAACTCGCTGAACGACGCGGCCAGTGCCGGTTGCCGGACGGATCGATGAGCGTCGCGCCGGTCAGGCGGGAGCCGGGCGATAGTCGTCTGGCGATTCCGGCGCAATCCACCGTCGCCATTGCGGGCGGCCCGATTCCACACGATGCGCTGAAAGCGCCGGTTCTTGGTCTTGGAGAGGTTTCCATCGCCGAAACGCCCGCCGCTGTTCCGAGCAGTGAGCGCCGCGCCGCATTGTCTGGACAGATTCCGGTTCCTGACCGCGCTGCCGTTCCGGAAACCACGATTCCAGCCGACCGCGCCACCGGTTCACTGGCCGCGTCCGGGCGCAATTCCGGCGATATGCTGAGCGGGGTGGCGCCGGTCGCACCGGATCGAATGGCGCCAGGCGGAGCAATTCCGGCGCCGCCAACCCGCGCCGCTACTTCCCCGGAGATGGCCGCTACGCCGTCACCCGTAACTTCCCGCTCCCTATCCGGTGCGGAATCCCCAGCGCGGACTTTGGAGGAACTGTTGACGGATCGCCCGGCCCCACCGGCTGCTCCTTTGCGGCAACTGTCGCCTATTGAACCACCGGTCAAGGCTGAGCCGACCCCGGAGGAACGTCGCGAATTCACCAACCGGCTGTCCGCCGCTGGAGCGGCCACTGGTGAGATCACAGTGGCCTTGTTGTGGAACAGTCCAGGCGATCTTGATTTGGTGGTGCGTTGTCCGTCAGGCCGGCGACTGGATTACCAGCATACTGTCGAATGCGGTGGGACGCTGGATGTTGACGCTAACGCCATCCGCGACCGGTTGAGCAACCGGCCGGTCGAGAATGCGTTCTGGCCGGCGGGCAAGGCAGAGCCCGGGAGCTACGAAATTGCCGTCCGCTATGCGCCGCGCAAAGATGAGCAAAACCCCGCTGAAACGTCCTTTCAGGTGCGGTTGGTTCGAGGTGGACAGGAGTCGGTGTTCAAGGGCGCTATTCGGCCTAACGCCACCGTGCCGGTAACGACATTCACTGTGGAGCGTTGAGGAGAGGTCATGACGCAGCAGGAATACCCGCAATTCACGATTTATGACGCCCAACAGGCAATCCCTGGTTATCAACGCGCTGGAGTCTGGGGGTTGGCGGCGCTGGCGATCCTGCTCTGTGGCTTGGCGGCCGGCTGGCTGTTTGGCGGCGCGCAGATCATCTCTCCAGGGAGTGGAGCATCGCTGGATGGGGCGGCGTTGCTGGCCCGGCAGAACGCGGATAATGCGCAATTGCGCGCGCGGATCGCCGGGCTGGAACAGGCGTTGAGCGGCGATATCTGCGCTCCGGCGGCGCTGAAGGCGTTGCAACCGGACGGCAGATAGGAAGCGGCCATTTTCTATTGCTTTATTTCCTGAGGAGAGAATCTCCGTGTCAACTTTTTCCATTGCTCTCCACTGGCGGCGGACCACGCCGGATTTTGATCACAAGACCTTCGATCGTAGCCACATCTGGCGACTGGCGGGCGGGCAAATCGTGCGGGGGTCGGCGGCTCCGGACTATTCCGGCGATCCCGAGATGAGCAACCCGGAAGAGGCGTTGCTGGCGGCGCTGTCCAGTTGCCACATGCTGACTTTTCTGACCATCGCTGCGCTCCGGAAATTGACGGTGGATCGTTATGAGGATGAACCGACAGCCGAACTGGGCAAGAATGAAAAGGGGAAAATGATGATTTCCCGCCTGACTCTGCGGCCCTTGGTGATTTTCAGCGGCGCGACGACTCCCGATGCCGGCGCAGTGCGAGAATTGCATCGCAAGGCCAAGGAAAACTGCTTTATCGCCAATTCGCTGCTCAGTGAGATGATCCTGGAGCCGCGTTTCCCCGAAACCTGAGCCTTGTGCTGTTGTCCCGGTTGTCCTATATAAACCCGGCCTCCAAATGGCGGGCGCGATCAGAGACAGGTAAATGAGTATGTGGGACTTTGGCAAGCGGTTGATTCTGGTGGGCTGTTTCGCTGGGCTGCTCAACGCCTGCGCCCCGAATGCGGTGGATACGGCGATCCCGCCGCCAGTTGCCGCCAATAACGCCTCAGCGCCCAACGGTTCGTGGTTACTGGTGGATACCAAGGCGGACGCGCTGATCGTCATGAATGGCGACCGGCCCGTCGAGTCGTTCCGCCAGATCGCCCTGGGCAGCAGCGGCGCCGGGATCAAGTTCAAGCGCGGTGATAACAAGACGCCGCTGGGGGTGTTTCGGGTGGGCTGGATCAACGAACACAGCCGGTTCAAAACCTTTATCGGCCTGGACTATCCCAACCCGGATTATGCCGAGCGGGCCTTGCGCGAACACCGGATCGACGCCTTGACCTACGAGCGGATCCGCGCCGCTTGGTCCAGGGGTCACACCCCGCCGCAAGACACGCCATTGGGCGGACAGATTGGCATTCATGGCGTCGGTGCAGGCGATCCGGGCATCCACAGCGCGGGAATTAACTGGACTAGCGGCTGTATCGCGCTGGATAACCGGCAGATTGATGCGCTCAGACCTTGGGTAAAAGTCGGGATGCGGGTCGAGATTCGGTGATTTTCCTCATCGAGCATTGTCCGTAAGCTAAAATTTCGTTATATAATAATCTTTGTTGTGCTGTGACAATATCGGTTGCGTCAAGACAACAATTCTTGTCCGGCGCATTGCCTGACTTTGATAAACCCAAGGAGTTGAATCCATGAAGACCCTGATCAAACTGTCTGCTCTGACTCTGATTGCCGGCCTGTCGGTCGGTTGCGCCAGCACCAGCGATTTGGCCGCCGTGCAAAAAGACGCCAATGAAGCCAAGGGCATGGCCCGCAATGCCATGGACACCGCCAATGAAGCCAAGTCCATCGCGCAGGACGCCAAGTCGGTCAGCATGGCGACCGAAGAGAAAATCAACCGGATGTTCAAGAAGTCGATGTACAAGTAAGGCTAGCCGTCTTACGGCAAGACAAACCCCCGCGTTCGCAATGGGCGCGGGGGTTTTGTTTTGATCTAT
>JAJHPN010000024.1 GCA_020890855.1 Candidatus Contendibacter sp.
GAGTGGCGCTGGCGACTCTCATCGGGTCGAGTACAGCAGGCGATTAGCTTCCTTGAAGAAGTCGGGCTGCGGCAGCAGCGCATTGCTGGGAAACCGCACGAACAGCGCCGTAACCCGGCGGTCTTCCTCCATTACGATTTCCTGGAAGGTCATCGCGTTGGCGACCCGAGGCGAGTCGGCGGCGACCTTGGTGTTCATGTGGTCCAGGGTGAGCGAAATGGATTCCAGCCGCAGAACCTTTTCCGGCTCACTCAAGGTGGCGACGACTTTCGCGAGATGTTTGTCGAGCGTGGCCGAGTCAGCGCGCAGTTGGCTTAATTCCGTTTCAAGATCCTGAAGCTGCTGTTCGAGGGCGCTCAAATCAACCGATTCCAGCGTGGCTGGTCCCGCCAGGGATTCAAAACCCACTTGAGCTTGTTTGAGGATGTTGGCCTTTTGCTGGAGCAACTTGCGCTGCTGCTGTTCCAGTTGCGTCTTTTGGACGCGGCTGGCGATCAGGCGCTGCAGGGCGGTTTCGATCAGGTAATCGGCGGCGCGCCTCATGAGTTCCTGGCGGGTGTCCTGTTCGTTGTCGGTGAGGAAAACCAGCTGGTGGTCGCGGAAGTTGACGACGGTTTGCGGCACGTCCCGCCGGAGAATTTCTCCATCCATCTCAATGCCGAGGACGTTTTTTTCGACCCGAACCGCACCGAGTCCGGCGTACAGCTCCACCGGCAACGGATCGGGCGCCTGTTTGAGATAGTTACGGGTGCCGTCGCTGAAACTCAGAATTTCCCGCAAACTCTCGGGCGAAGCGAACAGGGCGCGCAAACGGGGATCGGTCATATAGCCCTGACGATCGGCGTTAATGGCGGGCGGCAGGGTATTGACGAAAGTCACCACATAATCAATCGCGTGCTCGACGCTGTCCCACAGTTTGCGTCGATAGTGGCTGACTGCCCGCAGGCGGATATCGGTGCCGTCCACCACCCGTTCGATGCCTCTCAGCATCAAGTCCTTGTCGAATTTTCCGGGTTGGTTGGGACCGGTAAAAATGGATTGCAGAAAACGAAACGCCATGGTGGTTCTCCTCAAGGCAGGGTATTGCCGATGCGTCGGCCATCTTTTTTACAGGACTGTGGGCCGGTTGCCTTGCCGTGAAACGAGGGACATACCTTAGTCATTCAGGCCAGAAGTCATTCTGAATTTGTCGCGCCTGCCAGACAAATTCAAGACCCTGGGTTTCAACAATGGTCTGAAAATTCAGCGTGGGCGACTCGGTCGCTATTTTCATCCACTCCACCGGAGTGGATGGAGCGAGCGCTCCGAACGCCACATGGTTCTCAGGCGATCTTCCGCATCTTGCGCCTTATTGTACGCTCAGGATGGCTGTTTTCCGTGAATGCATGGTCTTCCAGACAGCCACGCTCCAACTGCGTTAGCGCTTGTAAAACGGCGATCCGCGAGCGAGTTCGCCGCGGATGGGTTCGGGAGACAGCGCCGCAGTTCAATCATGCGCTCGATTACCGTAGAT
>JAJHPN010000394.1 GCA_020890855.1 Candidatus Contendibacter sp.
TTTTTACCATTTTTCCGGTTTCGACGGCGGCGCTCAGGAAATCATGCTGAAGAAATACGCAGCCAAGGACTCAGTGCTGTTTGATTTGCGCCGCTGGTATATCGAAGAGTGCGAGCGGATGGGGCAGGCGCAACTGGGCAACCGTCCCAGCCGTTATCATCACTTTGATAATGGCCAGATCATCACCCGAGCGCACCGGATTCTCTACCGCACCCGTCTGGACTTGCAGCGCGCTTTTCCGCAGCCTTTTCAGACCACGGGCAAGTCCTATTATCAATGGTTCCAGTTGAACAATCCTGCCGGCGGTGATGCTGATGACACAGCGACCGACGAGGCTATCGTCCGCGCCCAGTTGTCCGACGCCCGCCGCGAACTGGATTTGATCAAACGATCCAGAAGTTGGCGACTGGCGCGGGCCATGACCCGGGTGTTCAATGTTTTTCGCTGAACCCCCGCCGCTGGCGACCGCAAGGAAGCGGTCATTGGCAAAACCACGCTCGGTCTGCATCCCGGTGACCGCCGCCGAGCTTGACCTGCTGCCAGCAACGCTGGCCTCGGTGCTGAACCACACGACGGCTGAGGCCGACATCCTGCTGCTGGCGGTAGGCGTTGATCCGGGATTGCTGCAAAAAACGCTACCTGAACCGGACAGGATCGCCGTGGTTCCGGTCACGGCCAGCGCGGATCCATGGCAAGCGGCGTTGCGGGAATGGTCGACGCGGCAGGCCCGGCATGATCTGCTGCTGCTGCGGCCCGGCATGGCGGTTCCACCCGGTTGGGACGCCCGACTGGCGCTCGCGGCCTACCGGCAACCGGGGGTCGCCGCCGTGGTTCCGTTGTGCGACAGCGTTGCGTTCATCGCCTTGCTCGGGTCGATTCGCCCCAACCGGGTTACTCTCGAATCGATCGACCGGTTGCTGGTGGCGCACAGTCCCCGGCGCAATCACGAAATTCCTGCCCTGTTCAGCGGTTGCTGTTATCTGCAGCGGGCCGCGCTGCGCCTGATCGAGCCCTGGTTGGCGGCCCAGTCGCCGCTGACCACTGCCGAGTGGTGTCAATGGCTGGCGCAGACCTTCCGCGAACAGGGTTGGCAATCCGTCTGTTGCGACCACGTTTATGTGCTGGATCACGCGCCTGACCGCCGTCGTCAGGAGATGGCCGCCATTGCTGCGCTTGAGGATGTCCGGCTGATCGAGCAGGCTCATCCCCTGACCGGCTTGCGTCTGGTCATTCGCGAGGGTCTGAATCAGAACCCAGTGACCGATCCTGGCTCGACAGCGCCGCCGCCGGCGCAATTGCACATCGCCCACAGTTGGGGCGGTGGGCTGGACTACTGGGTTCGGCAGTATTGCGAAAACGACCGGGCGCGGACCAACCTGGTATTGCGCTCGATTGGAACCTGGGGCGCATTCGGTCAGCGTATCGCGCTCTACCGATCAGCCGTCATGGACCAACCGCTGCGCTACTGGGATCTGGACTATCCGATTCGCGCTACGGCGACCGCGCATGG
>JAJHPN010000172.1 GCA_020890855.1 Candidatus Contendibacter sp.
CCAAGCAAAATGGCTTAAAGAAAGACATGAACGCAAGGAATGGCGAGATATTCGCGTAATTGACGGGACCGTCCTAATCGACTGGCTGCATCATTTTCCCGCTATCGAACGATGGCTGGCGGATGCAATGCGGTTGCCAGTTCAGCAAATGGAGACACCAGAGCAACGTTGGGCCACATTGAGAACCATCGGCGACCCACCACCGCTCACGCCGCATGTATTTCTTGCCAATCGGGACGAGGCGCGTGAAAAGTTAAAAGAGGTATTTTCTGGGACGCTGCTTCGGTTGAAGCTGGATACCCGCTATCCCAAGCAAGCGGCGGATTTCGTGGTCGCCTATCTAGCGTCCCTGGATGAAGAGACCAAGGTAGAAGCAGTGGGCCGCTGTCTCATCCTGTCGGGTGCGGAAGCCTGGGAGGCGGTAACTGCGCTTAGGGAACGCCACGTACTAATAGCGGATTTCGATCTCGATGACACTGAGTCATCAAGTTCACAGCGGTTGCTGGAAAAAGCGAAACGGGCGGGACATGCGGTCGTGTTCGGCGGGATGCGTGGCGGGCGTCCCGATCCAAATCGAGTCGATTTAAGAAACGCCAAGGATGACCAGATTAAGGAAGCTTTGGAAAAAGCGGGTTACAACGAAGAACGCGCCCGGAATTTGGCGCAAAGAAGCGATGGCAACCTGAACTCCTTGCTCCGATGCATCCAAAACCTCTCGTTGATGCCGGAATGGGCGCAAGGCGGGGATGCTTCAGAACTCGCCATTGCGGGGCTACTTGGCGGTTGGAATGAGCGATCAGAAGCCGATAAAGCCGTCGTGGAGCAAGTCTCAGGAAACGTCTATGGGGAGTGGATCGGAAAAATGCGTGAAACCGCGTTGCGTCCAGGCGCTCCCCTGATTCAACGGGATGGTTTCTGGAAAGTCGTTGTTCGCTACGAAGCATGGTATGCGCTGGGGCCGCGACTTTTCGATGAGCATTTGGACAGGCTGAAGGAAACCGCTGTTGCTGTTCTGCACGAGCGCGATCCGCAGTTCGATCTGCCTCTCGATAAGCGATACATGGCAAATATTCACGGTAAAACGCTAAGCCATTCCCAAAGGTTGCGAAACGGCCTGGCGGAAAGCCTTGCGCTCCTCGGTAGCCATCCTAAGGCGATGACCTCCTGCTCTTTCGGTAAGGCTGAAACGACCGCCATACTGGCGGTGCGGGAAATCCTGACGGGCGCAGATTCGGTGCTTTGGACCAGTCTGAACAACCTTTTGCCTTTGTTAGCCGAAGCCGCTCCCCGAGAGTTTCTGGATGCCGTCGAGAACGCAATTTATAGCGATCCATGTCCCTTCGATTGGGTATTTAAACAGGAAGGCAAAGGCTTCATGGGCGGCGCCAACTATATGACTGGCTTATTGTGGGCGCTCGAAACTCTGGCCTGGGACGCCGACTATCTGACTCGCGTCGTCATGCTCCTCGGTGAGTTGGCTACGCGAGACCCCGGAGGCAACTGGGGCAATCGTCCCGCCAGCTCGCTTACCACCATGCTCTTGCCCTGGCTGCCGCAAACTTGCGCGCCGGTAACTAAGAGAAAGAGTGCCGTGGCGACCCTCTTGAATGAGTTGCCGGACGTTGCCTGGAAACTGCTACTGACTCTTTTGCCAAGTGCACATCAAATTTCTTTCGGCTCGCGCAAACCGGCATGGCGGGAGATGATCTCCGATGACTGGTCGAAGGGCGTAACGCATCAGGAGTATTGGGAACAAACCGCCGCTTATGCGGAACTGGCCGTCGGTGAGGCCAAGCAAGACATCGCCAAGCTCGCCAACCTCATTGACCGCCTTGACAATTTCCCACCGTCTGCATATCAGCAGATTCTCGCCTATTTGCGTTCGGAAGCAGTGATTTCGATGTCGGAGGCGGATCGGCTTCGAGTCTGGAACGAGCTTACCCGTTTGATTTCAAAGCACCGGAAATTCGCGGATACCGATTGGGCCATGAAATCGGAAGTGGTCGATGAAATTGAGGCAATTACCAAAGATATTGCTCCTCAAACGCCCATATATCTCCACAAACGGCTGTTCACAGAGCATGATTTTGAGCTTTACGAAGAAAAGGGTAGCTGGGAAGAGCAACGCAAAAAGCTTGATGATCAGCGGAAAGAAGCCATTAAAGAAATTTATTTATCCGGTGGCATGCAAGCGGTTTTTAAATTCGCTCAATCCGTGCGGTCAGCTTGGCAAGCAGGTATCGCATTTGGAGCGATCACTGAATTCGATAGCGATGCAGAGATTCTGCCTTTGTTGCTGGAATCCGAAACCAAATCCCTCGCGCAATTCGCGACTGGTTTCGTTTATGGAAAATTTTATTCCCGAGGTTGGCTGTGGATAGACGGCATGAATATGTCGGATTGGACGCTATCAGAAAAAGCGCAACTATTCGCTCATTTACCTTTTAATGAAGAAACTTGGGGTAGGTTGGCGAAAAATTTCGGCAAGAATGAAGCTCCCTATTGGGCAAAAACCTATGTAAACCCCTATCAAGCTGAAAAAAATCTCGAACTCGCTATAGACCGGTTAGTCGAACAGGGTCGGCCACATGAAGCGATTTGTTGTCTTGAGCGATTGCAACACGATAAGGAACCTCTGAATAGTCAGCAAATCGTTCGCGTACTTCAAGCCATGCTTCATTCTTCAGAAACTGCCCAAGCGATAGATCAGAACGCTGTCGTCGAAATCATCAAGGCGCTACAAGACGATCCAACTACAAATCCCGCCGATCTTTTCCAGATCGAATGGGCGTTCCTGCCACTTCTCAATGAACACCGGGGCGCGTCTCCCAAGCTATTGGGACAGCAATTGGCTGACGATCCCGATTTTTTCTGCGAGGTCATTCGACTTATTTTTCGATCCGATAAGAAAGATCGCCCCGTTGAAGAACCAACGGAACAACAAAAGAATATGGCGACCAATGCCTATCGCCTGCTTTATGAGTGGAGGATACCCCCCGGTAGCCAGAAGGATGGGGCGTTTGATGGCAATGCGCTGACCGCATGGTTGGAGAGGGTCAAAGCAAGCTGTACGGAATCCGGCCATTTAGACATTGCGCTCTCAACATTTGGCAAAGCGCTGGTTCACACGCCGGACGATCCCGACGGTCTTTGGATACATCACGCCGCTGCACGGGCGCTGAATGCCAAGGATGCCCAGCCTATGCGAAATGGTTTTTGCACCGCGCTGTTCAACTCGCGTGGAGTTCACTCATGGACAGCCGGACGAGCAGAACGAGAATTGGCTGAACGTTACCGGGCCAAAGCCGAAGAGGTCGAGGCTTATAGCTACCATCGTCTGGCCCGTACTCTCAGGGAATTGTCCGACTCGTATAAGCGGGATGCGGAAAGACAGGCATCGAGAGACCCGTTCGACGATTAGCGCCCTGCCCGGCCTCGGGTTCAAACACCGAGTCCGTTGGCGTCAAACACGCCCTCGAACAGCACCGAACTCAGATACCGCTCGCCGGAATCGGGCAGCACCACCACGATAGTTTTACCGGCATGCTCCGGGCGGTGGGCGATGCGAACCGCCGCCGCCGTCGCGGCCCCGCAGGAGATTCCGGCCAGAATGCCTTCTTCCCGGGCCAGCCGATGCGCGTAGTGAATAGCGTCTTCATTGCTCACCTGCTCGATGTCATCGACCAGCGACAGGTCGAGCACATCGGGCACGAAGCCCGCGCCAATGCCCTGAATCTTGTGGGGCGCCGGCTTAATCGGCTCGCCCGCCCGTTGTTGGGTCAATACCGGACTGGCGGCCGGCTCGACGGCCACCGACAGGATCGGCTTGCTCTGGGTGTGCTTGAGGTAGCGCGAAACCCCGGTGATGGTGCCGCCGGTGCCTACCCCGGCCACCAGAATATCGATTGCGCCGTCGGTGTCGCTCCAGATTTCCGGCCCGGTGGTCTGTTCGTGAATCGCCGGATTGGCCGGGTTCTTGAACTGCTGCAACAACACGTAATGTTCCGGGTCGGAGGCGGCAATTTCCTCAGCCTTGGCGATGGCGCCGCTCATCCCCTTCGCCCCTTCGGTCAACACCAGTTTGGCGCCGTAGGCGATCAGCAGCTTGCGGCGTTCCAGGCTCATGGTTTCCGGCATGGTCAAGGTGAGCGGAATGCCGCGGGCGGCGGCGACAAAGGCCAGCGCGATGCCGGTGTTGCCGCTGGTGGGCTCGACCAGTTGCTTGCCCGGTCCCAGCAGACCGCGTTGCTCGGCATCCCAGATCATCGCCGCCCCAATCCGGCATTTGACCGAATAGGCGGGATTACGGCCCTCGATCTTGGCCAGCACCGTGGCCGGCGCGCCGTTGGTGATCCGGTTGAGCCGCACCAGCGGGGTGCGTCCAATAGACAGGGAGTTGTCTTCGTACCAGCGTGACATTGCCTTTCTCCAATGAGTTAGCGACCAGGTTGATAGATTTGGTCGAAGGAGCCGCCATCATCGAAGTGGGTTTTCTGTGCTTTTTGCCAGCCGCCGAACACCTCGTCGATCGTAAACAGATTCACTTTGGAAAACTGACCCGCGTATTGAGCGGCGACCTTTGGATCGCGTGGGCGATAGAAATTCTTGCCGGCAATGCCTTGTCCCTCATCGCTGTAGAGATACTGCAAATACGCCTCGGCGACCTGGCGCGTCCCTTTTCGGTCCGCCACTACGTCCACCACGCTCACCGGCGGCTCGGCCAGGATTGACAGAGAAGGCGTCACGATCTCGAACTTGTCCGGCCCCAGTTCCTTGGTCGCCAGATAGGCCTCGTTTTCCCAGGAAATGAACACGTCGCCAATGCCGCGTTCGACGAAGGTGGTGGTTGAACCGCGCGCCCCGGAATCCAGCACTGCGACATTTTTATATAACTGGCTGACAAACGCGCGGGCTTTGGCCTCGTCGTTACCGTACTTTTTCAGGGCGTAACCCCAGGCCGCGAGGTAGTTCCAGCGGGCGCCGCCCGAAGTTTTCGGGTTGGGGGTCACGACCGAAACGCCCGGTTTAACCAGATCGTCCCAGTCCTTGATCCCCTTGGGATTACCCTTGCGCACCAGAAACACGATGGTCGAGGTATAGGGTGAGCTGTTGTATGGCAGACGTTTCTGCCAGTCTTTCGGGAGCAGCTTACTTTTTTCGGCGATGGCGTCGATGTCGTAGGCCAGCGCCAAGGTCACGACATCGGCTTCCAGACCGTCAATGACCGCCCGGGCCTGCTTGCCGGAACCGCCATGCGACTGCTGGATTTTCACCGGTTCACCACTCTTGCCATTCCAATGCTTGGCGAAAGCCGCATTAAACTCCTGATAGAGTTCGCGAGTGGGATCGTAGGAAACATTGAGCAGGGTGGTTTCCGCGAACGTGGGCAAGCTCATCCCAACCGTCAGGGCAAGGGCGAACAAGGTGCGGGAAAGATGGGGAATTTTCATCAGGTGTTCTCCAGAGTAAATAACCTGATGAACTATATAATGCGATTATTGATAATTGTAATGAATAAAAATGGATTGCTTATCAGCGCAGCGCATAAGCAAGACTCCCCGACATTGCCCCGGCGCGGTCTATGGTTACTCTTGATCCAGCTTCAAAGGCAGCTTTTACCGACCTTCTATCTAGCCCGGCTCAGTGATGAAAAACTGATCAATGGCAAGGCATTCCGTCACGCGGCGCGGCGATGCCGCCAGTATTCAATGACCCCAGGCAGGATCGACAGGATGATGATGGCGAGAATGACCAGGGTGAAGTTCTGCTTGACGAAGGGCAAGTTGCCGAAAAAATAGCCGCCATACAGGAATGAGGCAGTCCAGGCGATGCCGCCGGCCATGTTATAAAACAGGAAATGGCGGTAGGTCATGCTGCCGGCCCCAGCCACGAACGGGGCGAAGGTGCGGATAATCGGCACAAAGCGGGCAATCACAATGGTCTTGCCGCCATGCCGTTCAAAAAACTGGTGAGTGCGGTTAAGGTATTCGCGCTTGAGAATGCGGGCGTCGGCGCTGAATACTTTTTCACCGAAAT
>JAJHPN010000387.1 GCA_020890855.1 Candidatus Contendibacter sp.
TGTACATCGGCGACCGCATCGTGCAAGTCGCCCAACCGGCGCGGCTGCGGCGGCAGATGAGCGCCGATATCGCCTGGCGCAATCTCGCGCCATTCCTGTGGTTGCTGCCCGGCATGGCGCTGGTGATCTGGTTTGGAGTCGGCGCCGGTCTGCGGCCCTTGCATCGCCTGGCTATCGATCTGCAACAGCGCCAACCGGGCGCGCTGGAGCCGGTGGGGATGGAACGGCTACCAGCGGAAATCACCCCGCTGGTCTCTGCGCTCAACGATCTGCTGGCGCGGCTGGCGCAAATCCTCAACGCCCAGCGGCAGTTCATCGCCGACGCCGCCCATGAACTGCGCACCCCCTTGACGGCGGTTCGACTTCAGGCCGAGATGGCGCAACGGGCGACCCATGCGGTAGAGCGGGCCGCGACCCTGGACGATTTGCGCGCCGGTCTGCTGCGGGCTTCGCATCTGGTTGAACAATTGCTGGCGCTGGCCCGGCTGGAAACCGATCCCGCCGTGGATCGGATGGAACCGGTGGACCTGCTGGCGCTGGCCAAACAGGTGATTGCCGAGTACGCGCCCCTTGCCGACGACCGGCCGCTTGACCTGGGTCTGCTTCCGAGCGTGGCGGTGACGATTGCCGGCGATCCGGGTGAGTGGCGCATCCTGCTGGGTAATCTGGTGGATAACGCGGTGCGCTACACCCCGGCGGGCGGGCGGGTGGATGTTCAGGTTCAGTCCGTCGGCAAAGACGCCGTACTCACGGTGAGCGATACCGGGCCGGGCATTCCGGTGGCGGAACGGGGGCGGGTGTTTGGCCGGTTCCAGCGCGGCGCTCAGACC
Organism: Candidatus Contendibacter sp.; assembly: GCA_020890855.1. Taxonomy (GTDB): domain Bacteria; phylum Pseudomonadota; class Gammaproteobacteria; order Competibacterales; family Competibacteraceae; genus RXIV01. Next base: position 831 of record JAJHPN010000387.1, read on the forward strand.
ACCGCGCCCGGCAGCGGGCTTGGTCTGGCCATCGTTCAGCGCATCGCCGACCGGCATCAGGCCAGCATCGATCTGGAAGACGCCGCAACCGGCCAGGGGTTGCGAGTGACCGTCCGGGCCCGCGCAGTGGGTTGAACTGGCGGCATGACCGGGTAGTTTCCGTCATTCCCGCACCGGCGGGCATCCAGTCAGCCGCTGCAAAACGCCATACCCGCTGGTGCGGGTATGGCGAATGGAGTGGTATTACGCTTTAAGGCGCAACCGATCCGGGGACAGGAACCCGGCCAGCAGCAGCGCCACCAGGATCAGGCCGAAGATCGCCGCTGGTTCCGGCGCGCCGCCGCCTGTGAACGCGCCCCCGCTGCCGCCGGTGAGTGGCGCAGCCGATTCGCCGTAGGCCAGGGCGGTGACGCCTTTCACCTGCGCGACCGGGACCGGCAAAGTCGGAGTTTCCGCCGGATTGGGGTTGTAAATCTGTTCCGACACCGCAACGAACGCGGTCCACGGCGTAACCAGACTGAAATTCAGGCCCAGGTCGGTGATCCGCTGTTTGAGCGCATCGGTGTTGGCCGTCTCGTGACCGGGCTGATGGGCGCCGGTCGTCAGTTGGTAATGCAGCTCGCCGATCAGGGCGCGCGCCCACAGGATCGGCACCGCTTCGCCCTCGGTGCTGGTTT
>JAJHPN010000429.1 GCA_020890855.1 Candidatus Contendibacter sp.
TTCAGGTCTTGAACAGGCCGGGCGCTCAGGTGGACTTGCCTTCGTCCAACAGTTCCCGGATCACCATCTCAGCCCCGCATTCAGGACAGTGCGGCATGTTCTCAATGGGAATGTAGATAATCTCGGTATGGCGGCAGCGCGGGCATTGGACCTGCACCGGTTCAGCTTTATCGCGTTGCATAACCAGTTCCTCGCCAACAGGGCGGCAGGCATGCGTTTTAGGAGAGCAATCGGGCAATGGCCCGTTCCAAACGGTTTAGACCTTCCGCAATCAATTCGTCGGGAATAATCAGCGCCGGCGCCAACCGGATCACATCTGGTCCCGCCACCAGGATCAACAGCCCTTCATCCAGCGCGGCTTTGATGAAGTCGCGACTGTGGCCCCGCCAGGCCTCCACCAGTTCGCCACCCAGCAACAGACCCATCCCGCGCAATTCGCGGAACACCCCAAATCGCTGGTTGATCCGGCTTAACCCGGTCATGAACACCTCATGCTTGCGCCGGACTCCGGCCAGCACTTCGGGATCACTGAAAATCTCCAGCGCCGCATTCGCCACCGCGCAGCCGAGCGGATTGCCGCCGTAGGTCGTGCCGTGACTGCCAACATTCAGACTGGCGGCGATGGCGGCGGTGGTTAGCATGGCGCTGATCGGGAAACCGCCGCCGAGACCCTTGGCAGTGGTGAGAATGTCCGGAGTAACGCCATAAGCCATGTAAGCGTAGAGATCGCCAGTGCGGCCATTGCCGGATTGCACTTCGTCGAAAATCAGCAACGCCTGATGCCGGCTACAGAGTTCGCGAACCCCCTGCAAAAACTCCGGGGTCGCGCTGATGACGCCACTTTCACCCAGTATCGGTTCCACGATCACCGCACAAGTGCGCTCGGAAATCATCTCGACAAAAGCGGCCAGGTCGTTGAATGGCGTATGGCGGATGCCCGGCGGCAGCGGCTCAAACCCCTCGGTGTATTTGGGCTGGCCGCCGACGGTGACGGTGAACAGGGTGCGGCCATGAAACGACGGGGTGAAGGCGATGATTTCGCGCTTGTCCGGAGCAAAGTGATCGGCGGAATACTTGCGGGCCAGCTTGAGCGCAGCCTCATTGGCCTCGGCCCCGGAATTAGCGAAAAACACCCGCTCGGCAAAAGTCAATTCGCACAACCGACGAGCCAGCGTGAGCGCCGGCTCATTAGTCAACACATTACTGACATGCCAAAGTTTTTGCGCCTGTTCGGTCAGCGCCGCCACCAACCGGGGATGCGCGTGGCCGAGTCCCGTTACGGCGATGCCGCCGGCAAAGTCAATGTACTCGCGCCCCTCCTGATCCCACAGTCGGGAACCTTCGCCGCGCACGGGAATAACAGCTGCGGGGGCGTAATTGGGGACCATGAAGGCGTCAAACAGCTCGCGGGTAACAGGGAGGGAATTCATGGGATAAATCCTGAAGCAGGGTTGAGCATGGAAGCAGACCGGCGCACAGCATAGCGGTTTTATCGCGGCTTCGGG
>JAJHPN010000408.1 GCA_020890855.1 Candidatus Contendibacter sp.
AATCCGGCGTGCATCGCCAGCACCATGACCGCGCCGAGCAGAATGAACAGCGTGTCGCTGCTCCATTTATAGGTTTCCATTGGTTCCTCCCGGAAAATGAGCCGCTCCGTGCAGGCAAACCTTGTTCCAGAAATTAAATTGTTATCTATCAAACAATTGGATTTATTTTGGTGCAAATTTTGCACAAAAATAGTGCATTAACGTCATGACTGCACTTTATTAATGCATTGCCCGATAATCATGAGCCGCAACGGCGCAGACAGTGATTTTGCGCCTCCTGTTTTATACCCTAGCGATTATGCTCACCACAGCCGCGCCACTCGGTGAGCGTTCAAGTGCCCGCTAGGCTATAATTCAGCAGCAGTATTTGAAAATTCGGTAACAGTAAGTCCCGCCGAACGGATAAGACTCCTTAATGTTCCCTTTGCTACTTCATCATGGTCTGGAATAGATAGAGTTACGATCTGTTCATCTTTGACCATGATAATGTGGCTACCCCGTTGACGCACTATTTGCCATCCAAATTTTCCAAATACCTTAACGACCTGCTGTCCATTGAGTTGAGGAAGACCACTCATTAAGCAGCTACCTCAATCTGGCGGGTTTCAATGGTCAGCGGTAGACCACGTTCTGCACGAACTTCAAGACACAGTTGAATAGCCTCTTGAATATTATTAAGTGCTTCCTGTTTACTACTACCTTGAGTTACGCAACCCGGAATAGAAGGGCATTCTACAATCCACACCCCATCCTCATCTCGATCTATCGTTATAAAAAAATTCATGTTACTTCCTCCAATTTTCGGTTCTTTGGGGATTGCGGGAGTACATAAAAATGGTTGCAGAATGCGCTGGATTTGACATCACGCCTCTGCCAGAAGGGTGATCCATGAAGCTGCCTAACGTTCAAATTGAGGGGCGCGCCGCTTTTGGCGCGTCCCTCTCGAATGCAGTGTTGGGCGTCATGTGGATTGCGCGCCTGTCAGCTTCGGCATCATGGCAAAGAACTGTGTGCATTTGGCTTCGACGGATTCAAGCGACTGTGTTCGGAAGACTTCCGTATGCAACCGTTCACAGCCGTCAGTGACGCACTCAATGGCGGTTTTCTCCCAAAGCCTCCGGCACGGCCAAGTTTTGACCACCTGCGTGAAAGGAGCTGAGCAACGATGTTGGCGCAAGCGTTCATTGAGATTGCTGGCGAATCCGACCTTAAAGCGGTTTGGGTCGTGTTCCGGTTCTAAGCACAGCAAATAAAAAATGCCGATATCGTAGAGCGCGGCATCAGGGAATTCCGTTTCGTCACCCTCCCGCTCGGGCTGGTAACTCCTACTCGCGGCGAGCGCCTCCAGCACCCTACGCGCATCATCCTCGGTGATGTATGAGATGGTTTGTCCACGATTTTGTTTGCCGCCGCGCGACTTCGACGGCTCGATGTCGAGGCGCTTAAGAGTCTTAAAGACGGTCTGCCGCAACAGACCGTTCGCCTCGGAGAACTCTTTGACGGAAATTGAGTGATCAGTCATGCCGTATGTGACGCCCAATTATTGAGTAGTCCCCCTAAAAGGCAGCTTCAAACGCACCGCAAGGGGTGTTTTCGTTCGATTACCATCTAATAAGCTGATTTTAATACATAATTTCAGGAACAACGCCCACTAAGCCAGTCAGTAAACACCCACCAGATGTAGCTTTTTGTTACGAGTATACATCTGAAATTATCATACGTGGTCTTTACGGAAAACTACCGCGAAAACCGGGAAAAAGTTAACCGATTAAACAGATAGTTACCGAACACCGGCGCTTCAACTGCCCCGCCGGTACAGCCAGAAGCCGGCCAGAACCAGACTGCTCCCGGCCAACCAGGCGTCGGTTTGCGCCAGCGTCAGCACCCCGCCCAAAATACAGGCGGCGGCCATGATGGCGCTGCGCACCCCAACCAGCGGACTCACGCTCGACGACGCCGGACGATCCAGCAGCCGGGCGGATTGCGCCAGCAGTTCCGGCAAGCGACTGACCCAATCCAGCAATTCCGGCCCGTTGCGCCACAACTCGCGAGTCAGCCGCTCGATTTTGAACTGGGCGCGGAAGATCGATGCGATATGAGTCCGCGACAGCGCCACTACATCCAGATCGGGATCGATCATTCGCCCCACCCCTTCAAAGGTCACCAGCGCCTTGACCATCAGCACCAGCTCCACCCGGAAATACATCCGGTAGCGCCCGCCCAGCCTCATTGATTCCAGAATCAGCCGGGCGATGCTGAAATCGCCGCGCTGGGCGCGGAGCAGGAACCGCCGTGACAACTCCGCGACCGCCCGCTGGAACTCCTCCGGGTGACCGCCTGGCCCGACCCGGGCAATTCCGCCCAAATGTTGCGCCGCCTTTTCGACATCGCCATTGACCAGTGCATGGTAGTAGTACAGCAACCGCCGCCGAGTCTCGTCGGTAAAGCGCCCGACCATGCCCAGATCGACAAAGCCGATCCGCACCGACCGGCCCGGCAAAATCAGCAAGTTGCCGGCGTGCAGATCCGCGTGAAAAAAACCGTACTGGTACAGCATCCGCAGAATTGCCTGTGCGCCCAGGTTGACCACCCGCGCCCGCTCTGGCCCGCTAAGGTCAAAAGTCGCCGACGCACCGGGCTTAAAGCCATCCAGAAATTCCATAGTTAACACGCTGGCGCTACTCAATTCCCGGTGCATTCGCGGAAAGACAATCGGCGGTGTGGCATGAAAGTAGGCCGCAAACATTTCGCCGTTGTCCGCTTCAGTGGTCAAATCCAGTTCGCGTACTGTGTAACTGCGAAATTCCTCAATGATCGCGGCCGGTTGATAGTGCGGCAATAACCGGTTCAGCACCGCGCCCAGCCCGCGCAACAAGGTCAGATCCGCCAGCACCATCTCGCGCACGCCCGGTTTCAGCACCTTGATCACGACGGCCTGACCGGCGTGGGTCGTCGCCCGATGCACTTGCGCCAGCGAAGCGGACCCCAGCGGCTGCTCCTCAACCCGGCGGAATAATTCTGGCAAAGGGCGGCCCAGTTCGGTTTCAATCAGGGTACGGAGGATCGGAAAGGCAACCGCAGGCGCCTGATCAAACAGGTTTTTCAACTCATCGGTTACGGAGCGCGGTAGCAAATCCTCGCGCACCGCCATAATCTGACCTAACTTTATATAGGTGGGGCCCAGCCGCTCCAGCCGGCGGCGCAACTGCGCAGCAAATGGCAAATCAACCAGCGCCGGGTCGAGCCGGCGGCGGGCGGCGGCGGTGATGACATTAAGCAACCAGTGACGATGCTGTTGTTCTGGCGGCAGACTGCGCACATAGGCGATCACGCCGCCGGTCAGCAGACCCGACAACTGGCCATTAACGATCAGCAATCGCCGGATTAACCGTCGCCAGAACGCCAGCGGCTGAAACAGCGGAACGGCAGGCGGGCGATCATCGGCCATGCGGCGGGTCGTTGCGACAGGTGGGGGTTGGGAAAGCGGAGCGTGGTTGACAGTATAGCAACCAGGGAGATGCAGACATGGTGGCGCTATCGGATCTGATCAGCGCGGCATTGCCGATCAGCGGCGAGTCGCGGGAATGGGTGAGCCATCGCGACCGGACATGGGCGCGAATGGATACCCCGGAACAACCCATGGTGGTGACGATCGTGCTGCTGTTGACCGCGCCGCTGGAGCGGGAACGACTGCAAGCGATATTGCGCGACCGGCTGCTGCCTTTTGCCCGGTTCCGACAACGGCTGATTCCGGACGGCGCTCGTCATGCCTGGGTCCATGATCCGGACTTCAATCTGGATCATCACCTGCATTGGGCGCGTCTGCCGGAACCCGCCGATCAGCGGATGCTGGAAGAACGGGTCGGCGAACTGTCCGGCGAGCCGCTGGATTCTAGCCGGCCGCTGTGGCGCTGCGTCGTATTGGAAAACTACGGTGCAGGCGGGGCGCTGGTCTTTCGAATCCACCACTGCATCGCCGATGGGGTGGCGCTACTGCGGGTGTTTTTGACTCTCGCCGATCGGGAACCAAACCCATCTTCGCTGGCGGCTATTCAGGAAGAACGACACGAACAGGCCCGGCTGGCGGCGAAAACCGCCAAAACGCCAGCCTTGCTAACCAACGGACTCCAGCGCCTGCGCTGGCGCGTGGCCTTTGCCGGATCGCTGCTGCGGCAGTCGGTCATGGGGCCGGACACCCGCACCGGGTTGCGCGGCCGGTTGAACGGCCGCAAACGGGTAGCCTGGGCTGCGCCGATCCCGCTAGCCGAGATCAACGCAATCCGGGCGCGGCTGGGCGGGCGGGTCAACGATGTCATGCTGGCCGCGCTGGCGGGGGCGCTGGGCCGCTATCTCGGGACGCGGGGCGCGGTGCGGCCCAAACTGGCGGTGAGGGTGATCGAGGCGGTCAATCTGCGGCCCTATCAGGAAACAATCCGTCTGGGCAACGAGTTTGCGGTGATTTTCCTGAAACTGCCGCTGGGCATCGCCGATCCGGTGGAACGGCTGGCTGTCGTGCGGACGCGAATGGCGCAGGTCAAGGCTTCGCCGGATGCCGTGGCTAATTTAACGCTGATCGATCTGGTGGGCCGGTTGCCGGCCTGGCTGGAACGGTGGGTGCTGCGGTTGTACGGGATGCGGGGGACCTTGGTGATGACCAATGTGCCGGGGCCGGAATATCCCCTGTATCTGGCCGGTGCGCCGGTCGTGCGGGTGTTGGCCTGGGTGCCGCAAATCACTGGCATCGGCATCGGCGTTTGCGTGTTGAGCTATGCGGGAGCAATGACGGTCGGCGTCGTTACCGATAGCGGCGTGATTGCCGATCCGTGGGAATTGGTCACCGGATTTGAGGCAGAAATAGCCCAATTGCATACGCATGCCTTAGAATAAAAAACTTAGTGGGCGGCCAAGTGATAAGGAGTGGGGAAAATGTACACTGCCTTTTTCGGTTTTGAGCGTAAACCCTTTAAACCGAAAGACTTGAAAGACTTTTATCGCAATGCCAATTTCGACGCCGCCTGCGCCGATGTTCTGGACAGCATCCGTGAGCGGCGCGGGTTTGCGCTCCTCACCGGCGAGTCGGGAGTCGGCAAAACCTGCCTTCTGCGCCGGTGTATGGCCGAGGCGGACGATATCCGCTTTGTGCTGCTGACCGATCCCAATCTCGATTTCCCCGACCTCCTCCAAGTGATCTGCTCTGGCCTGAATCTGCCGGCTGAACCGGACGAAGCCAGGCGACAGCACGCGCTGCTCGAAGCGCTGACCACCCAAGCGCGCCGTCATCAGACCATCGCCCTGGTGATTGACGATGCCCACCGCTTGCGCGTCAGCGTCCTGGGCCGCTTGTGGGACTTTGTGCAAATTCCGGTCATTCCTGGTCAGCGCCTGCAAGTCGTGCTGGCGGGACTGCCCGATATCGAGGGCAAGCTGCGCCAACCCGAATTACAGGCGCTGCGTGAGGGCATCCTGACCCGCTGCCGCATTGACCGGTTGAGCGAGACCGAGGTTGGGCTGTATCTGACCCATCAACTGGCGGTCGCCGGCAACGACCGACGCGATCTGATCGCGCCCGCCGCCATCGAGCGCATTGCCTATCACAGCCGGGGAACACTGCGTGCGATCGCCGTACTCGGCGATGCGATTTTGCTGCTGTCCAGTCTGTACTCGGAACGCCAGATCACGCCGGATCTGGTCGATGAAGCCGCTCTGAACTGCTTTATCGGCGATCGTCCCGCCGCCGCGCGGCCCGCCGCCGCGCAACCCGTTCCGGCGCTGGCTGACACCGTCCGGATCGAGACGACCCCGGCGCTCGGTGCGACCAGCGTCGTCAGCGTCGATTTTGATCTGGATTTGCCGGAATCGAGCGCCGCTGATGCGATGGACTTGCCCCACTTCGACTTTGGGTTTGACTTTGATCTCGAGGAAACCGCAACCGGCGACACCGCAGACACTGCACCGGCTCCCGAACCGGTGGCCCCGGTTCCAGTGGCCCCAGCCTCGGTAGCCCCAACCCCGGCGCCCCCGGCGGCGACAGCG
>JAJHPN010000089.1 GCA_020890855.1 Candidatus Contendibacter sp.
CCAGCAGCGCCAGCGCCAGAACCCGGCTGGGTGCGGCGGGCCGTTGCAGCAGCAGCGCGCCCATCGCCACCGCCGCCATCAGAAACGCCCGTTGCGCGGGCACGGACAGCCCTGACAGCAGGGTATAGCCCCCCGCGCCCAGGATCGTCGCCAGGGCGGCGGCGCGAGTCGCCGGCCAGCACAGCGCCAGTTTCGGACTCCGGCTCCACCCGAGCCAGACCAGCCCGAACACGATGCCGGCCACCAGGCCAATGTGCGATCCGGAAATCGACATCAGGTGGCCGATGCCGACCCGGTTCAGCAATTCCCATTGCCAGGGGGTAATCCCGCTTTCATCGCCGACCGCCAGCGCCGCCAGAATGCCGGTGTAAGGATTGCCGGGCAGCAGTTGCTGGAAACGGTCCACGATCCGCTGGCGATAACGATCCAGCGGATAACGCTCGGCCTCGGCCAGCCGTTGCGGCGGCGGGCGGGCGCGGATCGCGCCGGTGGCGACGATGCCCTTGGCGTACAGCCAGCGTTCGTAGTCAAAACCGCCGGGATTGAGCAACCCGTGCGGGCGTTTGAGGCGCACCGCAAACCCCCATCGGTCGCCAACCCGCAACTCGGAATCCGCCGTTGGAGAATTCTGGTCGCGCTCGCCGTCATCCCGCCACGACAGGCGCAAGCGGCCCGTAAAGGGGAATGGCTGATCGCCGCGTTGCGCCCGCGCCGTCTCGAATTCAAAACGGATGCTGCGGGATTCGCGGTCGGGAATAGTGGCGATCCAGCCTTCAATCCAGAGTTCTGCGCCTTCCAGTTCCGCCGGCAACGGCGACGGTGGTGCAGCCAGCAGCAATGCCCACAGGAAGCCGGCCAGGCCCCAGGCCGGCAACTGCAAGCGGGGAAGAAAGATTAGCGCCAGGATGATCGCGGGCAATGCCACTGCCCAGCTTCGAGCCGGCAGCTCCGGCATCTGGTGCAACAGCAGAATTCCCGCTAGAAAGGCAAGGGTTCCGAGGCGCATTGGTCTACAATTCCAATGAATGAATTCAGGTCGCCAATACCGGTTTGATCCGGTTAATCCGGTTTCTTAATCACCTCTTGAACGATTGCCATGTCCGCCGCCGCCCTGCGTATCGCCACCCGTAAAAGCCCGCTGGCCCTGTGGCAGGCCGAACACGTTGCTCATCGTCTGCAAAAGATTCATCCCGGCCTGCGGGTAGAACTGATCGGTATGATCACCCAGGGCGATAAAATTCTTGACAGTCCGCTCGCCAAGGTCGGCGGCAAAGGACTCTTTGTCAAGGAACTGGAACAGGGGCTGCTGGAAAACCGGGCCGATCTGGCCGTCCATTCCATGAAAGATGTACCCGTCGAATTTCCTGCCGGGTTGGGACTGGCGGCGATTCTGGACCGCGACGATCCCCGCGATGCGTTTGTTTCCCGCCATTATTCCCACCCCGACGCCTTGCCCGCCACCGCCAGGATCGGCACTTCGAGCCTGCGCCGGCAATGCCAACTGGCTGCCCGTTATCCGCACTGGCAAATCCGCAGTCTGCGCGGCAACGTCAACAGCCGACTGGCAAAACTGGATTCCGGGGAATTCGACGCCATTCTGCTGGCTGCGGCTGGCCTGAACCGACTGGGTTTATCAGAGCGCATCACCCTGGCGCTGGAGCCGGACATCAGTCTTCCGGCGATTGGGCAGGGCGCCATTGGCGTGGAATGCCGGCTGGACGACGCCCGGACGCGGGAACTGCTCACCACACTCAATGATCCCGCCACCCAGACCCGCGTGATCGCGGAACGGGCTTTTAACAGCCGCTTACAGGGTGGTTGCCAGGCCCCGATTGCCGCTTATGCAGTGCTGGAAGCGGACGGACCACTCTGGTTGCGCGGGCTGGTCGGCGAACCGGACGGCAGCCGGATCCTGGCTGGCGAGATTCGTGGCGCGGCGACAGCGGCGGAGACCCTCGGCGCCCAACTGGCGGAAGAACTGCTGGAGCGCGGGGCCGAAGCGATTCTGCGCCGGCTACTGGCGAGTGGTTGAATTGAGCAGGATGTTGTCGTCCGCCGCGCTCCGCATGACGGGCGAGGGGAGCCGCTTGCAGGGTCTGGGTGTGCTGGTCACGCGCCCGGAACATCAGGCCGACCCTCTCTGCCAACGGATTGAACAGCACGGCGGCGTCGCCATTCGTTGTCCAGCGCTGCTGATCGGCGAACCACGCGACTGGACCCCGGCGCTGGCGATTTTTGACCGGCTGGCGCATTACTCGCTGGCGATCTTCACCAGCGCCAATGCGGTAGACCGGGCGGCGCCACGGATTGCGGAGCGCGGCGGGTTTCCGCCCGGACTGGAGATTGCCGCCATTGGCCACGCCACCGCGCGCGCACTCGCCCGACAGGGCGTCGCGCACTGCTTGCAACCGCCAGCAGGTTTCAACAGCGAGGCGTTACTGGCGTTGCCCCGTTTCCAGAATGTTGGCGGTCAGAGCATCGTCATCGTCCGCGGCGAAGGCGGTCGGGAACTGCTGGCTGAAACCCTGACTGCCCGCAGCGCGACAGTCGTTTACGCCGAGGTGTACCGGCGCGAACGGCCCACCGTGGACCTGAGCGCCCTGCTGGATCGCTGGCGGCGCGGCGAAATCGGCGCAGTGGTGGTCACCAGCAACGAAAGCCTGTTGAATCTGTTTGATATGCTAGGCGTTGCCGGGCAAGATTATCTGCGTCAAACCCCGATGATCACGGTCAGCGCCCGCACCCGGCAGGTCGCTGCGCAACTCGGTTGTCATTCTCTCCGGCTCGCTCAGGAAGCGAGCGATAACGCCATTATCGCCGCTCTGCTGGATTTGACGGCGACTCCCTCACCCCTGGTTGGTAACGCCCCATGACAGACAACAAATCCGATAACGGCAACGCCAAGCCCGACGCCAAACCGGCGCCCGCGCTGATCGCCAAAGCTGACGCCAAACCGGCAGCGCCCGTCGCCCCTGCGCCCAAAAGTGGCCGGGGCGTCGCCTGGCTTGCGCTGCTGGTTGGTTTGGGCGCCGGCGGCGGCAGTGGCTATCTCTGGTATCTGTGGCAACAGGATCAGGCCACCCAGGCCGACCGGCTGAAGGCAGCGATCAAACAAGCCATCGATCAGCGCGATCCGGCGTTCAAGGCGCTGGAAGACCAGGTCAAGGCATTGCAAACCCTGAAAGCCAGCATTGATCAGGTCCGCGCTGAAAATCAGAACATTCAAAGCCAAATCCTCGGTCTGACCGGCGATCTGCAACCGCTCAAGAACGCGATGGAGCTTTACAAGGGCGAGAACCAGGTCATCAAGAGCGAGATGAACCTGGTGCGGGAAGGCCAGACCACGCATCAGACCGCGCTCCAGCAGCAGAAAGCGGCGCTCGACCAGCAGTTGCAGGAACACCAAGCCCGGCTGGCCCAGCTTGACACGCATATCCAGGATCTGAAACTCAGTTACAGCGGTATGGCGGATAATCTGGAAACGGTCAAAACCGTCGCCGCGCGGGGTGGCGATGTCAACGCCTTTCCGCTGGCCGAAGTGGACTATCTGCTGCGGCTGGCCGACGCCAAGCTGAAACTGGAGCGTAACATCGCCGCCGCCCGGCTGGCGCTGGATGTCGCCCAGCAGCGGTTGAAAGCGGTCAACGAGAGCGGATTGGCTCCGGTGCAAACCATGCTTGCCGAAGCGATCGCCAGTCTGCGCGGCGTCCAGTTGCCCGATATCGTCGGCCTGGCCCACAAGCTGGCGGACATGGAAAAGGACGTAAGTGGACTGCCGATAAAGATCGATTCCGGGGTGCCAGACATCAAAAGCCGGGTCAAACCGGCCGCCACGGTCACAGTGAGCGCCGACGCCGAGCGGTCGTGGTGGGATCGCAGCACCGAAGCGGTGTGGAACCAGTTCAAGGATATTGTGGTGATCCGCCGGGTGCGTAGCGAAGCGCCGCCGCTGATTGCGATAGAAGAAGAATTTTTCCTGCGCCAGAATCTGCGTCTTGAGCTGGAAAGTATGCGGATGGCGCTGCTGCGTGGCGACGCCCAGTCCTATCAGGATTCCTACGAACTGGTCCGCAAGTGGACCGAAACCTATTTTGACGTCCAGGATGCCCGTGTGACCGCCTTTCTGAGCCAGTTGCAGGCGTTGCAGACCGTGCAGTTCAATCCCTACCTGCCTGATTTGGCCGGCCTTAACAAGGCGTTCACTGACGCGCTTACCCGCCGGCAGCCGATTCGGCCGGTGTTGAAAACCCCGGCCGATCAGCAGTCGGCGGCGACCGAAGGAGCGCAACCATGAGGCTGCTGATCGGCATCATCGTCACTTTGTTCGTCTCGGTCTGGATGGCGCTGGCGCTTCGGCAGGACCCCGGCTACGCGATGGCCAGCATCGGTCAGTGGACGATTGAAACCAGTCTTGCCTTCTTCATTATTTTCCTGGGCTTTGCCTTTTTCGTGTTCTACGCCTTGGCGCGGCTGGCGGTGCGGCTGTGGAAAACCCCGGTACAAACCTTGCGCGCCAACCGGCGGCGCTTACAAAAAAAAGCGCAGCGGTTGTTCAATCTGGGCAACCGGCAACTGGCAGCCGGCCAATGGGCGGCGGCGGAAAAAACCCTGCTCAAAAGTGCGGAATACAGCGAAACGCCCGCCCTGCATTATCTGAACGCGGCGCGGGCCACTCACCATCTCAGCGACGTGAAATGGCGTCGTGACTTGCATCTGCGCGAAGCCGAAGATTCGCCCGACGCTGACCGGCTGACCGTGCAATTGACCCGGGTGGAATTTCTGCTGGACGACCGGCAGGCGGAGCAGGCGCGACCTATTCTGGAATCGTTGCACACCCTCAATCCGCGCCACCCCGGCGTCCTGCTGTGGCTGGCTCGCACTTACCAGCAGTTACAGGCGTGGGAACCGCTGCAAAAGCTGTTGCCGGAACTCCAAAAGCAAAAGGCGCTTGGACCGGAGCCGCTGGCGGAATTACAAGCCCAGACTTATCGGGCGTTGCTGGAAATCACTGCTGCTGGCGGATCGCTGGATAAACTGCGGGCATTGTGGAAACTGGCGCCAACTGTGCTGTGTGAGGGCGACGAACCGTTTTTGATCGCCTACGCGACTGCCCTGTGCGACTGCAACGCCTTTGACGATGCTGAGACTTTATTGCGGGAAGCGATCAACCGGCGCTGGAGTTCAAAACTGGCGGTGGGCTACGGGATGCTGGAGCGGGGCAATGCCGCTGGGCAACTGGCTGCCGCCGAAAACTGGCTGGTCAAGCATGGCGACGATCCCTATCTGTTGCTGACTTTGGGCCGGTTGGCCAAACGCTGCCAGCAACCCGCCAAGGCCCGCGATTATCTGGAGCGCAGCATCCGGATCATGCCGACTCCGGACGCCTATCAGGAGCTTGGCGAGTTGCTGGAATCGGTCCACGAACTGACCTATGCCGGTCAGTGCTTCCATGCCGGGTTGCGGTTGCTGGTGGGCAAGCCGCCGGAACAACAGGGCGCGATGCTGCCCGCCGCCGAAGCCGGTCAGCAGTTGCGGGCGGCAACCCACTGATTCCTGGTGACCTGTGGTTAACGGGGATTAAAGAAGGCAGGTTGGGCTGATGATCAATCCAACCTGCCGCTGTCAATATCTATCTCATTCCCGCGTATGCGGGAATCCAGTAAGCCACTAAAAATTTCCTCCTCTAAACTTTCCTGTGATAGCGGTAGGTCGCTGGGTATTCGAGCCGCCTGTTTCTTTTCAACTAATTGATATTAATGATTCACCTATCGTGTGCTTACCCGACATGGGGATCAGATCACAGGAAAAGTTACAGAACAAAAACGGGGAAGATTTAAGCGAACCGTGAGATTCGAGCGAGGGGAACACAATATGTGGGATGTTTGGCGGATCACCGCTCTTTTAAGCGTGACCAGAAAATTCATTCCGACTAGCCTGTTATCGCTGACGCTTCTGGTTGCGACTACCGCGCATTCTCAGGAATGGCTCTATACCGTGCGTCCTGGCGATAACCT
>JAJHPN010000220.1 GCA_020890855.1 Candidatus Contendibacter sp.
CCCTATGCGGACAGCCTGCCGGACGCCGTGGGCGGTTTTGCATCCCAGGCGCCGGACGCCGGCTTAACCGTTGAATTCAGCCCGGAAGCCGAGGCGGTGTGCGCGGTTTGGCCCAGTGGCGAACTGCGCGCGTTGATCGTGCAGGTGTTGTCGCACGATCCGCGCCCGGCGTATGAACGGCTCGCCGCCGCCACCCAAAACTACGGAATGCGGCTGCATGATCGGGACGTGCAATGGGAGATGCGTGGCGGGACGGCCTATGTTACGGCGATCCGCTGAGGACGGTCCGACGGGCCGCTAAACCGGCCACTCATGCACCGGTCGACCGCGGCGCTGCTGCTCCAGATAGGCCACGGTCAGCGCTTTCAGATCGGGGCCATGCCGGGCCAGAAAGCGCCGTTGCCAGTCGGCCCCGGTGCGCCCGGTTTCGACTCGCGCCGCGATGACGCCCAGATAGTCGCTGATATCCGCCGCATCGATGTCCAGCCGTTGCAAGCCGCGCCGGGCCAGCGGCGTTAACTCTTCCAGCAGCCACTGCCGGATTGGCCAGCGCCGCCCGTTCAGCCCGACGATTTCCGCCCGTAGTCCATCCCGCGCCGCCGCGTAGAAATTGGCCCGGCACTGACCGAATTCCAACACGGTCGCCACTGCCGGCGTCAGCCGGGCCAACTCGTGAACCAGCCCGTAATACAGCGCCGCGTTCGCCATGGTGTCGGGGAGGCTCGGTCCCGCCGGCATCACCCGATGCTCGATCCGCAGATGTGGCGTCCCGTCCGCTTCAAAACCGATCAAGGGCCGGTTCCAGCGCCAGATGGTGCCGTTGTGCAAGCGCAGATGCGGTAACTGTTCGACCGGCTCCGCACTTAAATCGACCGGCAACAGCGGCGGATAGTGGCGCAGGTTCTCGCTAAACAATTCCAGCACCGAGTCGCGGACATAACCGTGGCCAAAGGTGACTCGTGGATAGACCGGATCATCGGCCCGATCGCCGCCGGCCAGCGCCACCCCTTGTTCAAACAGGGGAATGCGGGTTTCCTCCCACAGCGCTTTGCCAAACAGCAGCGGCGAATTGGCGGCGACGGCGACCATCGGCGCAGCCAATACCAGCGCGGCGTTGAAGAAGGCGGGCGCTTCCTGAACCGTGATCTGCAAATGAGTCTGAAATGAGGTCGTCGCCGCTTCCAGCATCACGTCGGCATGGGTCAGCCGCAGGGTTTCAACGCCGTGTATCGCCAAGGTCATCGGCTGGCCGCGCCGCCGGGCTAGGATCTGCTCATTAATCGCCTGATACCGCGCCCGTTCCGACATGTGATCAAGGCTCAAATCCCGGTCGCGCAGGGTCGGTAAAATGCCAATCAGCGCCACTGCGGCGTCCAGTCCGGAAGCCGCCTGCTGGCAGCGCTGCCAGAGTGCATCGAGATTGGCGTGCATCCGCCGCAACGCATCGCCACACAAGGGCAACGGCGGCGTATTCAGTTCGATGTTGAACACGCTCAGTTCCGGCACCACCAGCGGATCGGCCAACTGCTCCAGAAACACCCGGTTCAGTGGCGCGGGTCGGCCTTGACGATCCACCAGCCACGCTTCGATCTCGAAACCGCCCACCCCGCTGATCGGGGCTAATCGATCCTCCCGGAACCACTCGGCCAGCAGCGCTGTTTCCTGACCCAGCCGTTCCCGAAATTGCTGGAAGTCTTCGGGGCTGAACTGTGAACGGGCTATTTCCTGACCCATGCTGATGACTCCGGATCGGTGGCGGTCTGGACACTATAGCCGCCGCCGCTCATCCCGGAAGCTGAATCCGCGCAAGGGCGTATCGAGGTCGCGGGTCAGGGCGATGGCCTGGAAACGCTCACCCATTTCGCCGGGCAAGGTGAGCAATTTGACCTGACGGGTCTGGTCCAGATAGCGGATCATGTTCTCCGGGTCTGTCTCCGCCAGCAACTCCAGCAGCCCGCAGCCGAACAGAAAGTAGTTCTGGGGCGTGTAACCGGCGACGCGCAATCCGGCGGCCTGCCCGGCGGCGGCGACGGCGGTGAAATCGACATGGGCGGTGATGTCCTGCAAACCGGGCAGCAGCAGCGGGTTATCGTGAACCCGGTGGCGATAGTGGCACAGCAGGGTGCCGGCGGCCCGTTCCGGGTGGTAATAGTCGCAGCGTGGGTAGCCGTAATCAACGAACAGCACTGCGCCCGCCGCCAGCGGTTCAGCCACTGCGTACAGCCATTCCGGCAACTCCGGCGCGTATTCGGAAAGATACCCTTCCGGCAATCGCCAGCCGATTTGCGCTTCGATTTGGGCCACCGCCGCAGTGACGGCGACATCCTCAGCGCCTTCGCGCCAGCTCAAACCGGCGTCGGTCCAGGCCACCTCCAGCCGGCGCGGCCCGTGGGGCGTGATGCGAAAACACTCCACCGGCAGCGCATCCAGCACCTCATTGCCCAGGATCGCGCCGCGCAGCGAACCGGCTTTGGGCAGCGTATCGAGCCAGACCACCCGCTCCAGCAGATCGGGGGTCCGGTCGGCCAGAGTTTGGCGCTGGCGGTCGCGCAAGTCGCCGCTCAGTTCGAGAATGGCGTAACGCTCGGGCAAGGTGTTCAGGGTCTGCAACTCGCGCAGCAGATCCGCGGCCATGATCCCGGACCCGGCGCCGAGTTCGAGAATCGTCCCGCCGCCGAGCGCATCGAGAATCTCCCGACATTGGCGAGCCAGACAGCGGGAGAACAGCGGCGACAGTTCCGGCGCCGTGGTGAAATCGCCGCCAGCGCCGAATTTGCGGGTTCCGGCGCAGTAATAACCGAGGCCGGGCGCATATAACGCCAGTTCCATGAACCGGGCGAAGGCGATAGAGCCGTCCGCCGCGTCGATTTCCGCCCGGAGATGATCGAGCAACCGGGCGCTGTGAGCGGCGGCGGCCGGGTCGGGTTCGGGCAAAGTCAATGAAAGATCGAGAGCGGTCATAGCGGCCTGTAGGCGAATGTTAGGAAGGAGCCAGCGGATTTAAATGGATATAACCCGATGATGCAAACCGGCTAAAATCATCACGCTTTTGCATCAATCCTGCCGTCCCTCCTGCATCCGCCGTCACCCCTGATGAAAACGCTGATTCTCCCATTGTTATTGACCGCATTGCTGACGGCCGTTGCTCAGGCCCAGCCCCGTCCGCCGCGATCCAGCCCTGCCGCTGCGACTCCGGCCACTGCCGTAACGACGACAGCGCCAGCGACTCCGGCAACGGCTCTTTATGTCAGCGACACTCTGGATTTACCGTTACGAGCAGGCGCATCTGATCGTTACAAGATCATTGGCGCAGTACCCAGCGGCTCGCCGGTTGAAGTGCTGAAAGTGGATACCGCCAAGGGCTATACCCTGATCCGCACCCCCAAGGGCGTCAAGGGTTGGCTGTTGAGCAACCAGCTCACCGACATTCCCAGTGGTCGGGAATTGTTAGCCCGCGTTCGTCAGGAACTGGAACAATTGCAGGCCCGGCATGCTGAACTCAAGCAGCACATGGACAACATGGTCAGCCGGCCGGACGGCGAAAATCTCAGTTATCCACAGCTTTACGAACAGGCGTTGCGGTTCCGCCAGCAACTGGCCGAATACCGCAAAGTCGCGACGGATACCGTGGCGATGGATGAGCGCAACAAGAACTTGCAGGAGCGGACGGTCACTTTGGAGCGAGAGCTGCAAGTCATGCAGCAGGAAAACCAGGCCCTGCGAAATGAGAATGGCAGTATTCGCTTGTTGCTGGGCGCGGTGCTGGCGGGCGTGCTGCTGCTGGCGGTAGTGTTGATACCGCGCATCCGTGAGCAACGCCGGGCGCAGTGGCTCCGGTTATAAACAGTTGGTAGTCCTAAAAACTGAGTGATTCAGGGTCTGATAGACCAGTCAACCACTTGTGGTATCCAAGCGATCACTCTAATTTCAGGACTACCCCACATTGAAATCCTGACTGCTTAATACGACTGGCCTCAGGATTTCCCGCGATTGATCGAAGGCTGCCCACAACTCAGCAAAGGTGACGCCCAGCACCGGATGGCGCCGGTTGCCGGCAATCTCGGCTAACGGCTTGAGGACGAAGGCGTAACGGATGATTCCGGCGCGGGGAATGCGTAGCCCCGGTTCCTGCGACACCCGGTCGCCATACAACAGCAGGTCAAGGTCCAACGCCCGCGATGCGAATTTTGGCCCAGCGCTGGCCGGTTGATGCGCTGCTTCGATTTCCCGCAATCCGGCAACGACCGCATCAACCGTCCAATCGGTTGTAAAGCCCGCCACCAGATTCAGAAAATCGGCCCCGATAAAGCCAATCGCCGGATTCGCGTAGATCGTGGAGAGCGTCAGGGGGCCAAAGCGCTGGCGCAGTTCCTCCAGCCCGCCGCGAATATGCCGTTCCGGTTCAATATTGCTGCCGATGCCGATATAGACCTGAACCACGACGCTCAGCCCCGTCGCCCGCGCTCAATGCAAACCCCGGCTTCCCGCGCTTCGGGTAATGCGCCGGGTTTGCGCAAGGTCAGTCGCAGCCAGGGTGCGGCAAACTCCCGCAGCAGTAGCTCCGCCATCCGTTCGGCCAGGGTTTCCACCAACTGAAAATCGCTGGCGGCGGCCAATTCGTTCATCCGACGCGCCACCGCTTGATAATCAAGGGTATCATTTAGTTGATCAGTGGCCGCCGCCGGGCGAATATCCGCGCCCAGCTCCAGATCAAGGATCAGGAGCTGGCGAGCCTGGCGCTCATGGGGATGAACGCCAATCGTGGTTTCAAGACGCAGTTCGTGAATGAAGATAAGGTCCATAAGGAGACTCCATGCGGCGACCTATCTTAATGCAAAACCGTCCCGGTTCCCGCCGGACCCATCCGCCGGTTTTCCTAAAGGCGCTTAATCGCGATACGCCATGTTGACTACTTTTTTGTTTGTTGTGCTCGGCTACCTGGCCGGCTCGATCTCCACCGCGATCATCGTGTGCCGGATGATGGGCTTGCCCGACCCGCGCAGCGAGGGTTCGCGCAATCCCGGCGCGACCAATGTCCTGCGCTTTGGCGGCAAAAAAGCGGCGGCGATCACTTTGGCCGGCGATTTTCTCAAGGGTTTGTTGCCGGTGCTGCTGGCGCGACTGGCGGGCATGGATGATCTTGGCCTGGCGTTGACCGGGCTGGCCGCATTTCTGGGTCATTTATATCCGGTGTTTTTTGGCTTTGAAGGCGGGAAAGGGGTGGCGACCTCGTTTGGCGTCATCCTCGGCCTGTCATGGCTGACGGCGCTGGGGGCGCTGGTGACCTGGCTGATCATGGCTTTCACCGTTCGCATTTCCTCGTTGTCGGCATTAACCGCCGCTGCGTTGGCCCCGCTGTACGTCTGGCTGTTCGGCTTGCCGACCGTCTATGTTGCGGCGATTCTGATCATGGTGGTCATCCTGGTCTGGCGGCACCGCTCCAATATCCGCCACTTGCTGGCCGGCACCGAAGACACCATCGGCACCGACCGGCCTGAAGGATAATCCAGCGCGGGGCGGGGTCAGCGCAATACCCATCCAGGTTCTCCCTTGCAGCGTAAAAATCCCTATAATCGCCCTCCCTCATTCGGGTTTCGGCCCAATCCCGGCTTTTCCAACCCCGTCGTAGAGGAAAAGCTCCATGGGAAAGGCCGACGCTATTTGTTTAACCTTATAACTTCCAATTTCCAAGGACGCCTCCGTTCGTGAACAAACAATCCAGCTACACCCGCGATGAACTGCTCGCCTGCGCCCGAGGCGAGCTGTTCGGCCCCGGTAACGCCCAACTGCCGCTGCCCAACATGCTGATGGTGGATCGCATCGTTCACATCGGCGCGGAGGGTGGCGAGTACGGCAAGGGCGAGATAGTCGCGGAACTGGATATTCATCCGGACCTGTGGTTTTTTGGCTGCCATTTCATCGGCGATCCGGTCATGCCCGGCTGTCTGGGCCTGGATGCGATGTGGCAACTGGTCGGATTCTTCC
>JAJHPN010000371.1 GCA_020890855.1 Candidatus Contendibacter sp.
CTGGACCGACTTTTCCACCGTCCGGGTTCGCTGGCGGAAGTGACTGCCGAAGCGCTCGCAGAAGTCCATGAATCGCTGGCCAATCCCGGCCAGCAACCCCACTTCGGCGTCAGCGGTCGAGTTTTTTTAACGCTTCCGGCTGTACTATTCATGCGCTACCTCATCAAGCCTTGTCTTTTGATCCGGGTTGGATTATCTTAATTTATTGATAATAATCAAATAGATGAATCTAACAAAGTAGAATTTAAAGTACACGCTATCGGGGGTTTTGCCGTCCAGCGAGGAATGTGGGCGCCGTTGATTGTAAAACTGGAAATAGCGGTGCAAGCCTTGCCGGGCGTGGGCGACCGAGTCGTAGGCATGCAAGTAGACCTCCTCGTCTTTCACACTTTTCCAGAGCCGCTCGACCAACACGTTGTCGACCCAGCGACCCTGACCGTCCATGCTGACTTGGATGCCGTGCCCCTGGATCAGGCTGATGAACTCTGAGCTGGTAAACTGGCTGCCTTGGTCCGTGTTGAAAATCCCCGGCGAGCCATGGCGGTGGACGACCTCTTCGACCGCTTCCATGCAAAATCGGTGGTCATGCTGTTGGACAGCCGCCAAGACAGCACCCGCCGGGTCGCCCAATCCAGTACCGCCGTCAAGTAGATGAAGCCTTTGCGCATCGGGATGCAGGTGATGTCAATAGCGTATCTTTGCCAAACGCGCTTGGACGCCGGGTAGCGTATAGTGTGCGGACGCAATATAAAAACCGATGAGAATCCGCCATGCTGTTTGTTGACAAATTCAGGGAGGCGGTGATTGGCAAGCCGCACGACCCGCTCCATCCCGATACCCGTCATAACATCGCCCTGGTCGCCTTTCTCGCCTGGATCGGCTTGGGCGCTGACGGTCTGTCCTCCGCTTGCTACGGCCCGGAAGAAGCCTTTCTGGCGCTGGGCCAGTACACTCATTTCGGTCTCTACCTGGCCGCCGCCACCTTCCTGACCGTATTCATCATCGCCCTGGCCTATAACCAGGTGATCGAACTGTTCCCTTCCGGCGGCGGCGGTTACAAGGTCGCCACCCAGCTACTCGGCCCTCGCGCCGGTCTGGTGTCGGGATCGGCGCTGCTTGTGGACTATATCCTGACCATCGCCATTTCCATCGCCGCCAGTGGCGACGCCCTGTTCAGCCTGTTGCCGTCCGGCGCCCAACTCTACAAGCTGCCAACCCAGGTGATGCTGATCATCGTTTTGATCATCCTCAATCTACGCGGGATGAAAGAATCAATCCGGGTGTTGCTGCCAATCTTTCTCGGCTTCTTTTTGACCCATGTCTTCCTCATCCTCTATGGCGTCGTCGCTCACTCTGAAGGTCTGCCGCGCCTTATTCCGGATACCCTTAACGAGACCCAACAACTCTCAAACCAGATGGGCTGGACTTTTGCCGCCGCCCTGTTCCTGCGGGCTTATTCGCTGGGTGGCGGCACCTACACCGGTCTGGAGGCGGTTTCTAATAACGTCAACATGCTCAGCGAGCCCCGGGTCAAGACCGGACGCTACACCATGCTGTACATGGCGAGTTCGCTCAGCTTCACCGCTGGCGGCGTCATCCTGCTGTATCTGCTGTGGAAGGTCCAGCCAGTCCCACACCAGACCCTGAATGCAATCACTTTCGGCGCCATCATCAACAGTTGGCAACTGGACCCAATTCTCAGCCATGGCCTGTTGGCGGTAGTGCTGTTGCTGGAGACCGGGCTATTGTTCGTCGCCGCCAATACCGGCTTTCTGGGCGGACCGACCGTGTTGGCCAATATGGCGGTCGATTCCTGGATTCCCCGCCAGTTTCGCAATCTGTCCGGACGACTGGTCACCCAAAACGGCATTTTTCTGATGGGCGTCGGGGCGCTCGGCATTCTGGCGTGGACCCATGGCGACGTGTCGGTGCTCGTAGTGCTGTACAGCATCAACGTGTTCATCACCTTTTCGCTATCGCTGCTCGGACTATGCCGGCACTGGTGGCGCAGTCGCTATGACGCGGATGGCTGGAAGTCGCGGTTGCTGCTGTCGCTGCTGGGATTCACGGTGACGGGCGGCATCCTGATCGTGACGGTAGTGGAAAAATTTGCCGAGGGCGGCTGGCTCACCATTTTCATCACCGGCCTGATCATCGCGCTGTGCGCCCTGATCCGGCGGCATTACGAGCGGGTCCGCTTGCAGTTACGCACGGTGGATGCGCTCTATGCGCCACGCCCGCACTGGGACGAGGACTTGCCCGAACCGCCGCTCGATCCGGAACAGCCGACCGCCATTTTTCTGGTCGGCAAAAATCGCGGCCTGGGGATGTACGCGCTCAAGTGGCTGAACGAACTGTTCCCCGGCCATTTCAAAAACTTCATCTTCATCAGCGTCGGCGAGGTGGACGCCGAAAGTTACGGCGGCAAGGGCGCATTGCGGTCGCTGCAATACCAGATCGAAAACTCGCTGCGCTACTATGTCAACTACTGTCACAGCCAGAACTGGGCGGCCATTTCCTATGCAGCCTATGGCACTGATGTGGAAACCGAACTGGAAAAGCTGGCGGCGCAGGTGACGAAGGATTATCCCAACAGCGTGTGTCTGGGCAGCAAGCTGATTTTCGATAACGAAAGCTGGCTGATCTCGTGGCTGCACAACCACACCGCTATCGCCATGCAGCGCCGTCTGCATCTGCGGGAAATCCAGATGATCGTCACCCCGATCAAGATTTAATCCAGCATATCCCGGCCAATGCTCATGTTCCACCGCCTTCAACGCTCGACATGGCGACTGCTGGCGCTGCTGGCGAGTCTGCCCACCGCAGTGCTGCTGTTTGGCAGCATCTACATGTTTGGTTCAACCTATCTGGAAGGCAAACCGGTCAACCTCTGGTCGAGTCTGGAATGGGCCTCCGAAACCCTGACCACCACTGGCTACGGCGCTTACGCGCCATGGCGTCATCCGGTGATGATCCTGTTTGTCATTCTCACCCAGTTTGTTGGCATGTTCTTCGTGGTGCTGGTGTTCCCCATCTATGTGCTGCCTTATATCGAGGAGCGCTTTGAGGTGCGGTTGCCGCGCAGCCTGCCGGACCTGACCGGGCAGGTGCTGTTCTACCGTTACGGCCCAGCGATTGACTCGCTGCTGGAGGAATTTCGGCAGGTTGGGGCGCCGTTCGTGATTTTCGAAGAAGACGCCATACTGGCCCGTAACCTGCGCGAGCGCGGCCATTCAGTCGTTCTCGGCCAGATCGATGAAGCGCCGGAAGGGCTGCTAGGGGTGGAGCAGGCGCGAGCCGTCGTCACCAACGCCGACGATCACGCCAACGCCACCTGTATTCTGCTCGCTCGCGAACGAGGCTTTGCCGGACCTATCTACGCGCTGGCGGACAATCCGCTGTACCGGCCGCCGATGCTCAAAGTGGGCGCAACGGCGGTATACACTCCAACTCACGTTTTGGGCGCGGCGCTGGCGGCCCGCGCCAGCACCCGCATTAATCCGCCGGCAGAAGGGTTGCAACTGCTCGGAACCCACGTCGGCCTCACCGAATTCCGGGTGCGGGCCGACAGTCCGCTGGCTGGGCGGACTCTGGGTGAATTGCAATTGCGGGAACGGCACAACGTGACCGTGATTGGCCAATGGCATGGCGGACAGTTTGTCGCGGTAACCACGGCAACTATGCGGATCGAACCTGGCGCGATTCTGGCGGTTGTCGGCGCGCATGCCCATTTGACCGAGGTTGAACGACTGGCCGCACCGATCCGCCGCACCGGCCCGATTGTCGTGGCCGGCTTCGGCACGGTCGGCGGCAAAGTCGTGGAGATGCTGCGCGACGCCCACGAATTGACCATAGTCATTGATGAACGACTCGCGCCCGGCGTCGACATCGTCGGCAACGTGCTGGAACACGCGACGCTGAAACGGGCGAACGTCCAGGCGGCCAGCGCGGTGGTGCTGGCTTTGAGCAACGACAGCGAAGGAGTCTTTGCCACGGCAGTGGTCCGCGACTACGCACCCGAAGTCCCGTTGATTGTCCGGGTCAACCGTGCACCCAATGTAGCGCGACTGTATCAAGTTGGGGCGGATTTTGCGTTGTCCGTGGGACAGGTAGCCGGACAAATCCTCGCCTACCATCTGCTTGGCGAACCAGCGGTCGTCGTCGAGCAGCGCCTGAAATTCATTCGGGCGCGGGCCGGAACGCTGGCGGGTTCGCATCCCTGGCGAGCAGAGGTCCGCGAACGCACCGGCGCAGCAGTGGTGGCGGTGGAGCGGGGCCAGACGGTTTTCGTCCAGTTTGACGATACGTTCCGGGTGCGCCCGGATGATGTGGTGTTCGTCTGCGGCACTCTCGGCAGTCTGAGCCAGTATCTACGCGAGTTTCAGGCCGCGCCCGATGAAGGTCCGTCGGTCTGAAACGCCAGCGCGGTTGCCGCCAGCGTCGCCAACCGCTCCAGCGCCCCGCTGTAGAAATGATCAGCATCCGGCAACGTGAACAGCCTGGCGTGGGGATGCCAGTCCAGAACCTGTTTCCGCAGCAGCGCCGGCGGCGCGATCCGGTCGTCATCGCCAGTAATGACCAGTAATTCCGGGGGCGACTCTGCAATCACGCCAAACTCGATAAACGCTACCGGCGGCGCCACCAGCAGTTGCCGCCGGATGGTGGCGATGGGCGGATTGAGGCGCAGATTGACCCAGGCGCCGAAGGAATAACCCGCCAAATCAGTGACGGTCTTGCCCAGTCCGGCCAGATACGCCGCCGCCGCTCGCACATCATCGCTCTCGCCGCGCCCATCGTCATAAGCGCCTTCGCTGGCTCCAACTCCCCGGAAATTGAAGCGCAACGTGGTATAGCCGAGTTGCCGATAAACCGCCGCCAGCGTGACTGCCACCGGATTATGCATCTCACCGCCATACAAGGGGTGCGGGTGACTGATAATGACCGCATCCGGGCCAACGACAGATTCCAGCCAGCCTTCCAGCTCCAACGCGCCACAGGCAAACCGTACGCTTTTCCCACGATTCACTGGCTCAGTCACTCAATCGTCCGTAGTCGCGATGAACACGTTGTCCACCTCGTTGATATGGAAGTGGCGCGGCTTGGCGGCGACCGGAACCTCTTTTTCGGTCAATTCGGACTGTTGCAGCATGTAGGCGCGCATGGCCGGCTCGTTCAGCACCGCCTCATCGCTTTCCAGCCAGGCACGGATTTTCGGGTCCTGCGGCTGGAAGATGTGCGCCTCGCGGTGACCGCGCTCCAGCACCGCGTAAACCGGCGGATCGCCGAACTCCATCAGCGTGACATAACCCATACCCTCGTACATCCGCATCGTTTGTTTGACACTGGAGAGCACCTTGCCATCGCCTTCATAAGCGGGGCCACGGTCAAAACGATTGCCTTGATCCATCAGGTGCCGGCGCACGGCTTGAAGCGCAGCATCGAAACCGCCAGCGGGTCTGGTTTTGTCATTCATGGGTCAATCCTTATTAAAATTAATAAGATGAAATGACTGTCTGGCGACAGCGCCAACAGCGCTACTGACGCCCCAAGCTTACTCCAGCTTCGTTCTGAGCCGATCCTGATCCAGCAGGGTCCGGAACTCCGCCAGCGGCGTAGGCCGGCCAAAAAGGTAACCCTGCCCTTCGTCACAACCATGATCGTGTAAAAACGCCTGCTGTTCGGGCGTTTCCACCCCTTCCGCCACCACCTCCAGCTCCAACCCGTGCGCTAGAGTAACAATCGCATCAACAATAGCGGCGCTACCGGCGGCGTCCGGTAAGTCTATGACAAAGGAGCGGTCAATCTTGAGTACATCCACCGGAAACCGTTGCAGATAGCTTAGCGACGAGTAACCCGTGCCAAAATCGTCAATGGCGATCCGCGCCCCCGTCGCCTTGAGCGCCTGCAACATCGTCAGATTGTCCTCGGTATGATCCATCAGAGTGCTTTCAGTCAGCTCCAGCTCCAGGCAAACGGGATCGAAATTGGTTTCCGCCAGCGCTTGCCGCACCACATCAGCCAGACCTGCTTGCCGGAACTGCCGACCTGACAGATTGACCGCAATTCGCAACCCGGGAAAGCCGCTACGGTGCAGTTCGCTGAACTCGCGGATCGCTGCGCGCAACACCCATTCGCCCATCGGCAACACTAATCCGCTGTCCTCGGCGATCGGAATAAACCGGGCTGGGGACAATAACCCCAAGTTAGGGTGATTCCAGCGAATCAACGCCTCGGCGCCGGTCACCGCGCCGGCCTGAAAATTCCATTTCGGCTGGTAATACAGCTCCAGTTGCCCCCGTTCAACCGCATGGCGCAGACTGGTTTCCAGATTGAGTCGTTCGCGGGACAAGATCGTCGCGCCGGACAGGTAAAATTGATAGTTATTGCGCCCCATGTCCTTTGCTCGATACAGCGCAATATCCGCGTTTTTCAGCAGTAAATCAGGGCTACGGCCATCGCGGGGATACAGACTAATGCCAATGCTGCAACTCACGCTTAATTCATGCTCATCCAGCCGGCAAGGTTCGGCGACGGTATCCAGTATCCGCTGCGCGATTCGGGTCACTTCATCGTCGTTATCCAGATCGGGCAGCAAGATAGCGAATTCATCGCCGCCTTGATGAGAAACAGTGTCGCATTGACGGGCGCATCGTCCCAGACGAATCGCGATCTCCTGCAGCAGACGGTCGCCCATCGTATGGCCAAGAGCGTCATTGATCACTTTGAAGCGGTCGATATCCACCAGGATCACTCCGACCTGAGCATGCTCGCGGCCAGCCCGCGACAGCGCCTGCAACAGGCGGTCACCCAGCAACGCCCGATTGGGCAACCCGGTCAAAACGTCGTAATGAGCCAGATGCTGGATGCGCTCTTCGGCTTCCTTGCGCTCGGTGATGTCTTGAGCCACCATCACGAAGTAATCCACTGCGCCGTTGGCCCGCCGCACACAACGGGTCGACACCTCGGCGTACAGCAGCGCGCCATCTTGGCGAATAAATCGCTTATCGACCGAATAGCCTTCGATGCGGCGGCCGATAACCCGCTCAAACTGCATCACATCGATACCCAGGTCATCGGGGTGGGTCAGTTCCACCCAAGTCATACTAAGCAACTGCGCCCGCCGGTAGCCGAGCATTTCGCACAGCCGATCATTGACTTCCCACCAGCGTTTGTCAGCGCCAGTCAGCGCGATGCCGATCAGCGGCAGTTCGAAATAGCTGCGGAACCGGGCTTCGCTGGCCCGCAACGTCTCTTCAGTTTGCTTGAGATCGGCGATATCGGCGTTAACCCCCAGATAACCGGTGATCCGACCCGCACGATCCAGCAACGGCGTCGCACGAGTATTGAGCCATTTGACCCGGCCCGACGGAGTTCGGAACCGGTGTTCGGCGACGAACTCAGCGCTGTTCTGAATCGCTTCCCGCCAGGTTTGCAACACCGATTCACGATCATCCGGATGCAGGGCCTGAATCCACCCGGACCCTGCGGCTTGCTCGGCGGTTAATCCAGCCAGCAACCGCCAGCGATCATTGACATAGCGAATCTCGCCCTGAGCATCCGTCAGAAAGATACCGGCCGGAAGCTGCTGAAGGAGCGCGCGAAAACGCTGCTCGCTGTCGCGCGAGGCTTCTGTCCGTTCGCGCTGCCGGCTCAACTCCGTTTCCAGTTCCAGGCGCTGATCCTGCAACGCCGCAATCCGGGCCCCAAATGCATCCTGCGCTGTCCTTAACCGGCGACGCTGTTCAACCACGATGGCCGCCCCTCCGCCGGCCGCGCCCAGCAACAGCAGCGCCGCGCCAATGAGGATCGCGCTGGCTCGACCGCGATCAAACCAGCCAGGACCGGCTGCAGATGCGTCAGGCGGCTCCCCGCCGGCCGCCAGGCTTTTCATCCCACCATTGCTGATGAACGCCACACTTATCAGCAAGACCAGAGGCGCCCCCAGCATCCGGCCTAACCATCGGATGACGCCGCGCCGCGTCGCGCCACTGCGGTCCTGATCCGCCATCTGGCCTCTGTCGTTTTGACTCATCAGTCTTCCTCTCCTGATTCAGCGTCGCAAGATGCCGGCGTCGGACAATTTTCACCGACTTGTTGAGAAACATAGGCGGCGAACTCGGCTTCATCCAGATCGCCCACTAGCCGCTCCCGGGCAAAAGCCCGGAAGTGGCTCTCAACCATTCGGCTGTTCAGGCCATTCTTGCGGTACAAACCCAGCAGGAGCCGCGCCTCGAAACCATTACCTTGCCCCAGTCGGGTCACATAATCGCGCTCCAGCAGTTCCCTTTCCATCGGCGTCAAGCGCTCCAGCGCCGCCTGCAAGCGCATGGTCAGGAACCGGGTGCGCCATTCATCCAGCCGCGCCGCCGGCGCCGGCGCCCGATCCGATTGGCTCCCATTGGCGACATGAGCCGGATCCGGTTCGTCTAGCGTCGGCGTCCGATAGTCTTCGCGCAGCGCCGCCAGCAGATAAGCGGGCAAGTTATGAACTTTGCCAGCGATCAGGTCACGCTCGACCACTGCGATATTATCTTCCAGATAAGCCGGATCACGGCCGTTCAGCGCGATGCGGATCTGGCGGGCGCTCAGGCCGAAAACAGCCAGTTTCTCGCGCAACCGCGCCAGCCGCGCTCCGGGACACTCCGGCTCGGCGGTCGCCGCCTCTCCAGTCAGTGCGGCGGCCAGCGCCGCCTGCCGCTGGGCGAACAGCAGCATCTGCGGATTGTCGCTGACCCGAAACCGCACCGCCGCCACTCGCCGAGAGTCGCGCTGATAATCAACATCCAAACTCAGGTCGGATGTCTCGTTAACCTGTCTCACCGCCGGTTTAATGATTTTATCATTAAACTTGCGAAAGTCCTGATAGTAAACATCTGTATCGCCAATACCGAGCAACCGCTTGAGGTTATCCACCGCGATCCAGCCGGTGGTCCCCACCCGTCGATAGCGCAGACAGTTTTCGTAGAGGGCCAGGGCGTAGCCGCTGCTGAACTTACGCTGGATGCTCAGGTTAAGCAGGGCGTAAATCTCAGGCCGGTAGAGCTTTTCACAAAGATCAGGGCTGTAGGCGTAGGTGCAGAAACCACCTTTGATGACCGCCTGGGCCAGCAGGGTAGTGGCGCCCCATTCCTCCTGGGCGCCGCTTTCATCGAGGATGTTCCATTCCAGCACGGTGCGGGCCAGGGTCTTGAGCGCTTCCTTGAGCGGGTCGAGGTTATGCGTGTTGAAACCGATGGCCTCGGCCAGATCCTTGACCCGGATGCGGTGGACTCGCGCTGTCAGCAGGCTGTCGTAAGCATTGTAAAGCAATACATTGGAAGCCTTGCGCTGGGTGAGCGTCAGCCGGTTGCTGATGTGGATGGCGGCAATGTGCTTTTTGAGGTTCTGATCGGCCAGATCAGCCGCGCCTACCTTGCGGGCGGCGTCTCCATCGTCGCGTTTCTCTTTCTGGCGGGTCATGCCGCCTAGCCTAGCAGAAATGTCCCCTTGGTCAACTGTGCCTATGGGGACATTAAACTCATCCCATAAACGGGGACATTTCCGCGACGACCCCAGACCGCCCTTACTTGCCCCCAATCTGGGAGTTAAATTTCAACTGACTGATTATAAAATCTTTCACGTCAACATTCGCCAAGCGGGAACCAAAAATCCCATAAACGGGGACATTACGAAAATTTCATCCCATAAACGGGGACATTACGCTTCAGAAAATCCCATAAACGGGGACATTACGAAAATTTCATCCCATAAACGGGGACATTACATTTTCAAAAAATCCCATAAACGGGGACATTACATTTTCAAAAAATCCCATAAACGGGGACATTACATTTTTCAACCCGCAAATTTATCACTTAATTAATTGATTACTAACAACTTTACCAGATTCGACCATTTTTCTTACTCATCTTTCTTTTAAACAAAAGATCGTTTTTATTTAAACAAAGGATCGTTTTTTTTAAACACAAGATCGTCGTTTAAAACGTCTTGAAAACGACGATGGTGATCAAGTAAGAGAGAGCGCGAAACCCGTTTTTCGCGATGTCGGAACGCGACGCAGTCGAAGAGTCCAGGGACGCATCGCCGACCGCGACGCAAAACCGGCTAAAAAGCCACTTAAGCGCTTTCAAACTGAATGTTGAGGTTAGGTATGGAAAAATCGGAAAAAACGCCATCAACCGCCTACTGACGCGGTTTTAAGAACATCCACCCACAGGGCAACGCGCCCACCACACTTCCAAAGACGGGTAGAAGCTAAACCACGTTGGCGCAAAGCCGGTTCCCACTGAACCAAAACAGCCGGTCAAAGACGGTTTTGCAAAACGCGAAAACCTACCCAACCTGGCGGGCACTCGTAAAAACGGCCAGAGATCGCAAGCCCCCAACAAACCCAAGCCACTTTCGTCGCTATCGGACGCAATCCCAGTTCCGGTTTTTATAGAATCCCCACCTCACGCACCAACCCATCAGGAACGCTTTGCCTTAAAATCTCTTTGGTTCAAGAACCGCCACGCCCGCCATCGGTAAGATGGCTACCGGCACTCTTCCCGCCAGTCGCGCCTCCCAGACAGGAGCACCCACCACAAAACGCGCTGAAAGGCCTTTTCCTGACGTTTTTATTAGTCGCCATACAATTTCACCAAGAATAAGAGAAAATGGCTTTAAACAACCTTACAGGCGATTTTAGAGGGGTTTCCACAGCGGAGATGATCTTTACTCCACCAAGTTCTTCATCACGCCTAAGCAATCCATTAGCTTTGGAAGCCAAGCTGCGTCAGTCCGTCGGTTGGCGACTGGCGAACCATCCAGCGCTCGCTAACCTCCACCGGAGCGGCGGAAACGGCGGAAACGGCGGAAACGGCAGAGATGACGCCAGACACTAAACGGAACGAGTTATCCACAGTTCTTGTGGATAACTCGCCGCTAGACTACCAGTAACAAATTGACATGGCTATGAAAAACCCAAAGTTAGTCTAAATCGGACGAGTTGAGCAAAAAATCATCAGTAATCCTGGACCAGCGCGATGTCGCGCTACACCAAAATTACTGTAACCAACTGAAATAAAAACTATAATCTCCAACATCCAGTCATCCTTAATGAACAGCAACAATGAACAGCAACCATCCGATCGGCATATTTGATTCCGGGGTCGGCGGGCTGTCGGTGCTTCAGCGAATTCGCGCTGACTTGCCGCACGAAACGCTGCTATATGTTGCCGACTCCGGCCATGCGCCCTATGGCGATAAATCGGCTCCCTTCATCACGCAACGCGCCGCCGCTATCACCCGGTTCCTGCTGGAACAGGGCGCAAAAGCCATCGTGGTGGCCTGCAACACGGCAACCGCAGCGGCCATCGCCAACTTACGTCGACAATTCAGCATTCCGATCATCGGCATCGAGCCGGCCGTCAAACCCGCCATCGCCATGACCCGTTCCGGAGTCATCGGGATTCTGGCGACCGGCCAGACGGTGTACAGCGCCAAGTTCGCCGATTTGATCAACCGGCATCGCCAGCAGACGCAGGTGCTGGCGCAACCCTGCCCAGGTCTGGCCGATTGCGTTGAACACGGAGACCTGAATGGCCCGCGCCCAACAGCGTTGCTGAATCGCTACCTCCAACCACTCATCTCTCAAAAAGCAGACATTTTAGTGCTGGGCTGCACCCACTATCCGTTCCTCAAGCCATTGATTGAGCGTTTGGTTGATCCAGAAATCATTATTATCGATCCTAGCGCAGCCGTATCAAGGCAATTGCATCGTCGTCTTGACGAACTAAGGCTATTAGCAAATTCCAAAGCCCCAGGAGGCGAACACTACTTCACCAGTGGCTGCACCGAATACACCGCCCGGGTTATCAGCCGGCTGCTCGACCGGACGGTTACGCTGGAACCCTTGCCCTTGACATCTCCGCTTCACTGATGAATTTTCAGTCTCCGCCACCAACGGCGAAACTGCCTACAAAGAGCGATCGCACGCTTGATGAGGAAAAATAGCGATGGAAAGGTTAACCCGACTGGATGAATTCGGTAACGCTGGAGCGGATCGGCAACCTCTGGGAAAAAGGTCACTGCGCTCTCTCTCAGGTTCATACGAGCGGGCGAATTTGCGAGGAACTGGTGGACGCCCTGCTGGGGCCGGCGCAGTCAGCTTGGCTGTTTCCGCCGGGCGCAGCGCGACTGGCGCTGGCTGTCTTGGAGGATCACCACATGCTGGGCAAACAACATCCTGATTAGCAGGATTCTTCAGCTCACCCTATGTTTGTACGGTAAATCGAGCGCAAATTGGTGCATCCTCCACCCTGAAGTCAGGCCATGCTGATGAATCGGATTCAATTTCAAACAGGGTTATCGTTGCCCGCGTTTCTTGAGCAGTTCGGCGCCGAGACCCCGTGTGAAACGGCGCTGGAAAGCGCCCGCTGGCCGGAAGGTTTTCGCTGCCCCCACTGTGGTGGGGCGAGTCATGATGTTCTGCATCAGCGGGGACGTAAGACGTTTCAGTGCCAGAACTGCCGAGGGCAAACTTCCCTGATCGCGGGAACCCTTTTCCAGGGCGCCCACTTGGCGCTGACCGTGTGGTTTTTGGCCCTCTACTTGATCAGCCAAGCGAAAACGGGGTTATCGGCGTTAGCCTTGAAGCGTCACTTAGGGGTCTACCCCACGGCCTGGTTGATTGAGCACAAACTCATGCAGACGACGACCGAGCGCGACGCCCAGTACACCCTGTGCGGCGAGGGGCTGGTCGACGACGCCTACCTGGGCGGTGAACGAGTGGGCGGCAAAGCCGGCCGGGGTTCCGAAAACAAGGTTCCGTTGGTCGCGGCGGTTTCCCTCAATTCCGAGAAGCACCCCCTCCACACCCAAATGATCCCCGTTCCAGGGTTGACCTGCGCGGCCCTGGCCGATTGGGCTAAAGCCGCCCTGGCCCCAGGCAGCCATCGTCCTTTCCGATGGGTTGGCCTGCTTTACCGGGGTGATAGCGGCGGGCTGTAGCCACCAGGCCATCATCATCGGCCGGCGCAAACCCAATGAGGTTCCCGAGTTCGGCTGGGTCAATACGATTTTAGGCAATCTTAAAACCAGCTTCAGCGGGGCTTACCATGCGTTTGATTTCGCCAAATACGCCACCCGCTACCTGGCTGCCTTTGCCTACCGTTTAACCGGCGCTTTCACCTCGACACCCTTCCTGCCCGCCGCCTGGTCGCCGCTGCCGCTATCGGACCGCGGCCTGCCCATTGGCTTCGGCAGACTGAAGAATCTTGCTAATCAGGTCAAGACAAAAAAACCTTCCCTTCACTTGGAAACTGCAGAGCCGGAGATCTTACCTGCCATCGCCTAAACAACTATCTGTTTTTGAAAACATAACTCACGTTATCTTAAATCACCCAATCTCTGGTCTTGACTAAGGGGTCCATCTCAGGGAAGGCCAGTCTGGTTGTTGCTGATCTCCCCAAGGCTGAATCACGGATGACGCGGATTTCACAGATTTTTCCGTGTCATTCAGCCATCCGCTTAATCCGTGATTCAGATGAGAAAGTAGACGATCCTCTGCACACTGATGATTGAGTCACAGGAAAATTTAGAGGACCATGTTTCTTATTAGAAGGGTAATGGCATCCTCCATGAACCGCTACAGACCGTCGTCCATGATCGCGTTGATTGCAAACGGGCTACCGCTAGATCTTCCGCTCGAACGGGATCAGCACCCGGCTGGTCAGCCGATACAACTGGGCCGGACGATGCGCCCCGCCCCGGAACCGGTTCGGCATCGGTTCGATGATGTCCTGCTCCAGAATCTTGTGCCGGAATGACGCCTGATCCAGCCGGGTCCCGATGGTCTGCTGATAAATGCGGTGCAGATCATTCATGGTGAACTCCGACGGCAACAGAAACGCCGGCAACGAGGAATAGGTCGCCTTCCCGCGTAACCGTTCGATGGCCTTGTCCACAATCTGTGGATGATCGAAAGGCAGCGTCGGCAACTCCTCCACCGGAACCGCCTCTGCTGCCTGGCTTTGGCTTAGCAGCGCGGCGGGAATCAGCGCGTAGTAGGCAACGCTGATCGACCAGCCCCGGGGATCGCGGGCCGGGCCGGAAAAGGTGAATAACTGCTCCAGATAGGGCGCATCGATCCCGAGCTTGCCGCGAATCACCCGCCGCGCCGCCATGGTTGTATCCGTATCTTCCTCGATATGCACGAACCCGCCCGGCAAGGCGAGAACACCCTCGAACGGCGGTTCCCGCCGGCGCGCCAGCAACAGGCACAAGCGTTCATCCAGAATGGTGAACAACGCCGTATCCACCATGACCAGCGGTTGCTGATAAGTCTGCTCCACGCGCTACGCTCCACTTTGATGTTATTAGTAAATAACCATTTTTAATACTACCTGGATCGCTTTGGCTGGTCTACGTAAAAATAATTTAATTGTTATTTGCAATAAACAAATAACAGGATTAGACTCGCTGCTCATGGAGGTTGCCATGAACCACGACATCGCCGCGTTATCGGCAGAAACCCTGCTCGCCATTCCGCTCTCCATCCCGGAGCGCCTGTTTACCGGCGATCCGGATCAAGCCCGGCGCGAATTTCGGACCCTGGTCGCGATCTGGCACCCGGATCGCTGTTCGCATCCCGAAGCCACTGCGGTGTTTCAACACCTCAGCCGGCTGTATGCGACAGCGGAGCGGAAACTGCGCGATGGCGCATGGCAGACCCCAGGGTTGCTGACCCTGCGCGGTAGCGATGGGACGCACTACCAAATCCGCTATCTGCGCACGCGTGAATTTGAACTGGGCCAACTGTTCATCGGTTCAGAGACCGCCACCTGGCTGGTGGAAAAGCAACACGCCGATCTGTTCCAGAATGGGCTGGACGTTATTGCCGGACTGCGTTTCGCCGATGGACGGATGGCGGCGCAACTCCAACCCGGCTTGCCGGCGATCGCCGCCCGGTTCGAGACCGCGGATCGTCTGGCGCTGGTGCTGCGCAAAGCCCCGGATTTACTGCTGCTGAGCGACGTACTGGAGCATTTCGACGGCAGGATGGATGCCCGCCATGTCGCCTGGATCGTCAGTTCGCTGCTCAATCTGGTGTGCTATCTGGACTATGCCAAGCTCGCCCACAACGCGATCCTGACCGACACCGTCTTCATCTCGCCGCCACGGCATAGCAGCGCCCTGCTCGGCGGCTGGTGGTATGCCGTTCGGCAGGGGCAAGCGATGCGGGCGGCGCCGGCCCTGACGGTGCAATACGCCCCGTTCGACGTGATTAACCACCAACGCGGCGACATCCGCACCGATCTGGAGCTGGTGCGGGCGGTGGGTCGGGCACTGCTGGGCGATATCAGCGGGGCGCGGCTGGCGCGGGATAAAGCGGCGCCGCCGGCGATGCTCGACTGGCTGCGCTTGCCGGCCAGCGGCTCACCGGTTCAGGAGTATCAAACCTGGCAAGGCCGGGTGTTGAAGGCCAGCTTTGGCGAACGCCGGTTCGTCAAACTGGAGGTGTCGGTGAATGACCTTTACTAACCGGGAAGGAGAGCATCATGGGTACTGCACGTTGGGATCCGGCAGATTGGAGCGCTTATGCGGCTTCGACCGCCCGTAAAAGCACGGCGGCAGTGTTTGCCGCCCGGGCCATCGATCCGGAGTTAAATCCGTTTGGGGTGACGCTGCGTGAATCGCGTGATTCAGACCTGAATCCGCAATCCACTGCGATTGTCGTTGGGCTGGATGTGACCGGCTCAATGGGCATGATCGCCGATGCGCTGGCCCGCAAGGGGCTGGGCACGATGGTCGAGGAAATTCTGGCCCGCAAACCAGTTTCCGATCCGCACATCATGTGCCTGGGGATTGGCGATGTGCTGTTTGATCAGGCCCCGCTGCAAGCCACCCAGTTTGAGGCGGACATCCGTATCGCCCGGCAACTGGAAAAGCTGTGGCTGGAAAAGGGCGGCGGCGGCAACGCCTGTGAGTCCTACAACCTGCCGTGGTACTTCGCCGCCCAGCACACCGCGATTGATTGTTTCGAGAAACGCGGCAAAAAAGGCTATCTGTTCACGGTGGGCGACGAAGAACCGCCGTTGGATTTGCCGGCGGACGGCATCGCCCGGGTGCTGGGCGACCGGGAGACGCGGGATTTCGAGTCCAGCGAGTTATTGACGCTGGTCAGTCGCCGTTATCACGTCTTCCACGTCATTGTCGAGGAGGGATCACATGCCCGCAGCGATCCGACCGGGGTGCGCGACCGCTGGACCGATTTGCTGGGGCAGCGGGTGATTGGCCTGTCCGATCACACCAAACTGGCCGAGGTGATCGTGTCGGCGATTGAGGTCAACGAAGGGCGCGACCGGGATGCGGTGGCGAAGAGCTGGAGCAAGGATACGGCGCGGGTGGTGCGGCGGGCGGTTGGGGCGCTGACGCCGGCGACCGGGCGCAGCGCTGGCGTGGTGCGCTTCTGATGGAACGGGAGACCATCGCCCGCGTGGTGATCGGCGCCCAGTTCGGCGACGAGGGCAAGGGTCAAACCGTCGCCGGTGAGGCTGCGGCCGCTGGCAGCGACGGGATCGTGGTGCGCTACAACGGCGGGGCGCAGGCCGGTCATACCGTGATCGCCCCGGACGGTCGCCGCCATGTATTCAGCCATGTTGGCAGCGGCGCGTTCAGCGGAGCCGCTACCCTCCTGTCGCGCTGGTTTGTCTCCCACCCGATGCTGTTCCTGAAGGAGCAGGCGGCGCTGGCGACGTTGGGAGTGAAGCCGGTGGTGTTGGTCGATCCCGCCAGTCCGGTGACGACCCCTTACGACATGCTGATCAACCAGATCGTCGAGCGGGCGCGGGGTCATGGCCGGCATGGCAGTTGTGGCGTCGGGTTCGGCGAGACCCTTGAGCGCAATCTCACGCCACCCTATGCCCTGACTGTTGGCGATCTGGCGGATCCGGCATTAGCCGACCGGCTGGATGCGATTCGCCGTGATTATGCGCCGGCTCGCCTGAACCGTTTGGGGTACGGCGCGGCTTATTTGGAGAACAGCGACCTGTTCCAGTCCGAGGCGGTGCTGGCGCATTTTGTCGAGGATGTGAGTCATTTCCTGGAGGCGGTGACCGTCTGCGACGCCAGGACCGCGACCCAGGACCGGACGTTAATCTTCGAAGGCGCGCAAGGCCTGTGGCTGGATCAGGATCGCGGTTTCTTCCCGTATGTGACCCGGTCCAATACCGGGCTGCGCAATGTCCTGGAGCTGGCGGGGGAACTGGGTTTGAAGCGGCTGGAAGTGAGCTACATCACCCGCGCCTATCTGACCCGGCACGGGACCGGGCCGTTGCCACACGAACTGCCGGATAGACCGTATCCCGGCGTCGAGGACGCCACTAATCGGCCCAACGCCTATCAGGGCGCGCTGCGGTTCGGCTGGTTGGACCTGGATGAGCTTGAGCGGGCGCTGGTCGCTGATCTGGCCGATGCCCGGCGATTTCCCGCACTGACGGTCAGCGCCCGGTTGATGGTGACCTGTCTGGATCAACTCGGCGATGCGCCGATGATTTACCACCACCAGGGTCGCCGTCGCCAGGACGGGCCAGAGCCGTTCCTGACGACGGCGGCGAAAGCAACGGGCTTGCCGGCGCTGCGCGGCAACCCGGAGATAACGCGCAATGCAGCGCTGCAATTTCCCAGGGCGGCCAGCGCTGACTTTGGCGGCTGAACCACCCTTCCCGCTTGTAATCTTGCCGACAATCGTCATCGCCGGGCTGTGAACTTTGCCACAGGATGGCAATTTCCTGATGAAAAAATTAATTAATTACAATTAATTAACTAATTTTTGTCTATTAGGCACGGTGTTTGCTAAGGGACTAGCCGCCGCCTGATCCCGGTCGGCGGCAATAGCGATTTGCTCTGCCTGATTTCACGATTCCTGGGGAAAAGCACATGGAACCGAACAGTCCGCCAACTGCCGCTGGTCTTTCGCCGACGCTGCACCCGTGCTATTCCCCGGAAGCGCACCGGCATTTCGCCCGTCTGCATTTGCCGGTCGCTCCTACCTGCAATATCCAGTGCCATTACTGCAATCGTAAATACCATTGCAGCAATGAATCCCGCCCCGGCGTCGCGTCGGAATTGCTGACGCCACAACAGGCTGTGCAAAAAGCGTTGGCGGTGGGCGCCATTATTCCGCATCTGGCAGTCATTGGCATTGCCGGGCCGGGCGATCCGCTGGCCAATCCCGAGCCGGTATTCGCTACGTTGCGCGAATTGCGGCGGCAGGCTCCCGACTTATTGCTCTGTCTGTCCACCAATGGCCTGGCGTTGCCAGAACATGCGGAGGCGCTGGCGGAACATGGCGTTAACCATGTCACCATCACCATCAATTGCGTAGACCCGGAGATTGGTGCGCAGATTTATCCGTGGATTCGCTGGAATGGCCGGCTGCGCGGGCGGGAAGCGGCTGAAACCCTGATCGCCCAGCAATTGCTTGGCCTGGATCGCCTGGTGGCGCGAGGCGTTCAGGTCAAGATCAATTCGGTGCTGATTCCCGGCGTTAACGATGCCCATCTGCCCGAAGTCAGTCGGGTGGTGCGCGAGAAAGGCGCCATGCTGCATAACATCATGCCGCTGATTGCTCGCGCCGAGCATGGGACCCATTACGGACTCAGCGGTCAGCGTGAACCTACGCCGGAGGAATTGGCGGCAGTGCGCGCCGTCTGTGGCGGCGATGGGACGATGGTGAGCCATTGCCAGCAATGTCGTGCTGACGCCACGGGAATGCTGGGCGCTGATCGGAGCGTCGAATTCAGCATGGATAAAGTGGAAGCGATGACCATTGATCCGCAGGCGGCGATGGCTAAACGGGAAGCCGTGCGTTCGGCGATTGTCCACCGGTTGCAAACCCAGCCAGCCAAGCCAGCGCAAGGCCTGAACCGGATTCCGGCGCGGCGCCGAATCGCTGATGAAAACACCCTGCTTCTGGCCGTAGGCAGCCTGAATGGGCAGACGGTTGACGCTCATTTCGGCCATTTGCGCGAACTGTTGATTTATCAAGTGTCCGCCCATGAAATCCAGTTGATTGAGCGGCGCGAAATTGCTCGCTACTGTCATGGCGCAACGACGTGCGGCGACTCGGACGAGGCAATGGCCGGGGCGATTCGGGCGTTGTCAGACTGTGCGGCGTTACTCTGCGCCCGAGTCGGGTTCACCCCGTGGCGAGCGTTGGAAAACGCCGGTATTGAACCCAATAGCGAACATGGCAATGAGCCGATTGAAGTCGCGCTCCGGGCCATTTACGAAGAATGGCGGGTCAATGGCCGGCTTCCGGCAGCCGCCATGATGACCCGCGCAACTGCGTAATTCCTTTTATCCCCTGACTAGCGAGTTAGATATGGCCAAAGCGCGACTTACCTTTGCAGATATTGATACCACCGTCACCGTGCCAGCCGGCAGCCGGGTCATTGAAATTTCGGACAAGGTTAATTCCGGGATCATTTATGGCTGCCGAGAAGGCGACTGCGGAACCTGCCTGATGAAAGTCATGGAAGGGATAGAAAATCTGAGCGCTCCTTCGGTGCTGGAAGCCAAGATCCTCAAGGAACACTATGTCGGGCAGGATGTTCGACTGGCCTGTCAGGCTCAAGTGCTTGGCGATGTTGTCGTCCGTCCCGCTTGATTGCGCTTACCCCTTCTTCTCGCACTAAGGAAGATCGACTAATGCCACTGATTACTTTTTCCCATCCTGATCATAAAATTAAGACTGTTTATGCTGCTGCTGGCAGTCATACTGAGACGGTCTTGAAAATCGCCAAAGCCAACCAGATTCCGATTGCCTTTGATTGCCAGGACGGCGAATGCGGAACCTGTTTGGTGAAAGTGACGAGCCTTGATAAAAAGCCCCGCATGAGTGGCCCACCGACCGAGAAGGAAAGAAATCTGCTGAAAGAATTGGGCAAGCTGACCGACGAGGACATCAACCGGATTCTGGTCGATGATATTCCACCCCCGTGGCGACTGGCGTGTCAGATGATCGTACGCGATGAAGACATTCTGGTGGAATACTGAGAGTTAGTCTCCATGATGCCGCTGCCGCGACTGGAACCCTCCGCGCCTGGCGTGACCACCGATCTACGGCGGGAAACCTATGGCGGCTTGCTAAGTTGCAGTCGTGGCTTGCCAAATGACGAGGCGCTGGCGCAGATGCTGGCGACTCAAATTCATGGCGGCGGGGCTTTGCCCGATGGTTTGGGATTAGCACCGGGAATGTTCGCCGCATTACTGACGCGGCGCTTTCCCGGCTTTTCTGTTCCGGGCGTAGCGGAACGTTCATTGCCGCCGTGGGATCCACGTTTAGCGGAGGAACTGGAAGAACTCGTCAAATTACTGCAAATGCACCAGGCCGGTCAGGATGAATCCGAGGGCTGGCTGAGCGTGATCATTGCCACTGGTTGCATGGCTAACGATCACCTTTGGGAGGACCTGGGTTTATGGTCACGACGGGATTTGAGCGAACTAATGCTGCGTAATTTCCCGGTGCTGGCTGCCAGAAATGATCGTGATATGAAATGGAAGAAGTTTCTCTATAAGCAGCTTTGTCTTCAGGAAGGCATTTATCTTTGCCGCGCCCCATCCTGCGCAGTCTGCCGGGATTATTCAATCTGTTTTGGGCCGGAAGAATAGACTTACGCCAGTCGCTCCACCTCGTAAATCCCGCCGATCACCACATATTCATCCTCACCCTTCAGCATCCCTGGCAATGCCCGATTGTAGAAAAATATTTTGCTTATGGGGACTTGCACCCGCAATAAGTGATCGCCAAATTCTTCAGCCCGTTCACGGTTGACGCTAAACGAACTGAGGTTATTCAGCAGCACGATCAGGCGGCGGCGGTCGAGCTTGACCAGCATTTGATCGTCGCTGAACTGGTTAAAGCCGCGATACAGACTTAGATGCGATGCGTCCGGCTGGGAGCGATGCAATTCATATTGGCAATAGGTGTACAGCAAGTCCAGTTGCGCCTCCAGCGCGTTGGTGTTGTACAGACCATGACTACGGGCTTCCTGATAGTGCAGCCAAGCATCATGCCGGTCGTCACCCTCAATAAGGCCGTTGTGATAACGGGTCAGCAAGCCAAAGCGCGATTCCACCCAGCTTTTTAGCACCGCCCCTTCCTGACTGTTGGGATCAAACGCCCAACCCCGCACCATCCGCAGATAGTCGGCTCGCCCGCGCAATTTAGCTTTGGACCGGCCCGGCGTCAGTCCTGCCTCTTCCAGCGCCTCCAGTCGGAAATAAACCGTCATGTAGTCCATGAATTGCCGCGCACGCGCCTCCGGCTCATCCAGAGCGGCGAGCAGCCGGAACATTCGGGCGTGCAATTCCGCAACTCCGTCAATCAGCAAGGGTGCAGGATGGCGCTGAAAGGTCAGCCCACCCAAGATCGCTGCGGGCAGGTTGCAGTGATTGATCGGCCAATAGGCTTCCCTGGGCAGACGGAGATCGCAGGGAATGTGGGGATTGTTGCTAACCGTACAAGACGCCGCGTTTGTCATGTATGCCACTGGATGCTCATTGAAGTCGGAAAAATAAAAATAGATATAAATCAGCTTTTTGAATTCTTATTACTATTTGGCATGACTGTTGAAGAACACCAAGCGAGAGCAAAAACTTCGCATCCGGCGATAGGAGAATACCGCAATGGCAATACGTCAATGTGCAATTTACGGGAAAGGCGGCATCGGCAAATCGACCACCACCCAGAATCTGGTGGCGGGCCTGGCCGCTGAAGGCAAGAAAATCATGATTGTCGGTTGTGATCCCAAGGCGGATTCCACGCGATTGATCCTGCACGCCAAAGCTCAGAACACCATTATGGAAATGGCGGCGGAAGCGGGCACCGTCGAGGATCTGGAATTGGATGAAGTCCTCAAAGTCGGTTATGGCGGCATTCGCTGCGTCGAGTCCGGCGGCCCGGAACCGGGGGTTGGCTGCGCCGGTCGCGGCGTCATCACCGCCATTAACTTTCTGGAAGAAGAAGGCGCCTACGAGGAAGAACTTGACTTTGTATTTTACGACGTATTGGGCGACGTGGTCTGTGGTGGTTTCGCCATGCCGATTCGTGAAGGCAAGGCGCAGGAAATTTATATCGTGGTGTCCGGCGAAATGATGGCGATGTACGCCGCTAACAACATCGCCAAGGGCATCTGCAAGTACGCCAGTTCCGGCAAGGTGCGTTTGGCTGGATTGATCTGCAACTCGCGCAAGACTGACCGGGAAGCGGAATTGATCGAAGCGCTGGCGGAAAAGATGGGGACTCAGATGATTCATTTTGTGCCGCGCGATAACGTGGTGCAACGGGCTGAAATTCGCCGGATGACGGTGATCGAATACGACCCGGCGGCCAAACAGGCGGATGAGTACCGCACCTTGGCCCGCAAAATCGTTGATAACAAGAAATTTGTGATTCCCAAGCCGCTGACGATGGATGAGTTGGAAGAGCTGCTGATGGAGTTCGGCATTATGGATGAAGAAGATGAATCCATCGTTGGTAAAACCGCCGCCGCTGAAGCCGAGCTGGCCGTTGCCTGAATCTGACCGGAGATCGCATCGATGAGCATGAATCGCCAGGAAACCGAACAACTGATCCAGGAAGTGCTGGAAGTCTACCCGGAAGCGACCGGTAAGCAACGCGCCAAGCATTTGATGGCTAATGACCCGACTTTAGAGAAATCCAATAAGTGTATCGTCGCCAACAAAAAGGCGCTACCGGGGGTGATGACCGCCCGGGGTTGCGCCTACGCTGGGGCCAAAGGTGTGGTGTGGGGACCCGTCAAGGACGTGGTCAATATCTCGCATGGCCCGGTGGGTTGCGGGCAGTTCTCTCGTGCGGGCCGCCGTAATTACATCACCGGTCATAGTGGCGTCAATGTGTTCGCCGACATGAACTTCACCTCCGATTTTCAGGAAAAGGATGTGGTGTTTGGCGGCGACAAGAAACTGGCCAAGATCATTGCCGAGATCGACACCCTGTTTCCCTTGGCCAAGGGCGTGACCGTGCAGTCGGAATGTCCGATCGGTCTGATCGGCGACGATATTGAAGCCGTCGCTAAGAAGTCGGCGAAGGAAATTGGCAAGCCGGTGGTGCCGGTGCGCTGTGAAGGATTTCGGGGCGTGTCGCAATCGCTAGGCCATCATGTCGCAAATGATTCATTGCGTGATTGGATATTGCACAACCGCGATGACGACAACAGTTTCGAGTCGACGCCTTACGACGTCGCGATTACCGGCGATTACAACATTGGCGGCGACGCCTGGTCATCGCGAGTGCTGATTGAGGAAATGGGACTGCGGGTGATCGCGCAATGGTCAGGTGATGGCTCCATCCCGGAAATGCAAACGACTCGCCACGCCAAGCTGAATCTGCTGCATTGCTATCGCTCGATGAATTACATCAGCCGCCATCTGGAAGAGAAGTACGGCATTCCTTATCTGGAATACAATTTTTTCGGGCCGACCCAAATCGCCGCCAGTCTGCGCAAGATCGCCGCGCACTTCGACGACACCATTAAGGCAAATGCCGAGCGGGTGATTGCCCGGCATCAGCCGATGCAGGATGCGATCATCGCCAAATATCGCCCTCGACTGGAAGGCAAGCGGGTGATGTTATTCGTGGGTGGTTTGCGGCCTCGCCATGTCATTGGCGCTTACGAAGATTTGGGGATGGAAATTATCGGCGCTGGTTATGAATTCGCCCACAATGATGATTATGACCGCACCTTTAAGGAGTTGCAGGATGGCGCGTTGATCTATGATGACGCCACCAGTTTTGAGCTGGAAGCTTTTGTGGAACGGCTGAAACCCGATTTAATCGGTTCCGGCATCAAGGAGAAATATGTCTTCCACAAGATGGGTATTCCCTTCCGGCAAATGCACTCATGGGATTATTCCGGCCCTTATCACGGTTATGACGGTTTCGCCGTCTTCGCCCGTGATATGGACATGACGATCAATAATCCCTGCTGGAAAAATATGCAGGCTCCCTGGAAACGCGCTGGCGCTGAAACGTTGCAGCAGGTTGCCTGAAACCGGTCGGTTGGGTGAGGCCATTAGGCCATAACCCAACATGTTAACAGTGTTGGGTTACGCGCTTCGCGCTAACGAGGATTTGGTCATGCAAGACGTTGAAACTATCAAACCCGGTTATCCCTTATTCAATACCGACGAATACCAGCAGGCGTTTACCCGCAAGCGGGTCTTTGAAGAGGCGCCCGCCAGAGAAAAGCTGGAAGAAGTATTTCAGTGGACTACCACTGAGGCTTACAAGGAGCTTAATTTTCAGCGCGAGGCGTTGACGATCAATCCAGCCAAAGCCTGTCAGCCTCTGGGTGCAGTGCTGTGCGCGTTAGGCTTCTATAAAACCCTGCCCTATGTTCACGGTTCACAGGGTTGTGTGGCTTATTTCCGCACCTATTTCAACCGCCATTTCCGCGAACCGGTCGCCGCAGTTTCTGACTCGATGACCGAAGATGCGGCGGTATTCGGCGGGCAGAAAAACATGTTCGAGGGGTTGGAAAACTCCAGGGTCATGTATCAACCGGAGATGATCGCGGTATCCACGACTTGTATGGCTGAAGTGATTGGCGATGACCTGAACGCTTTCATCACCAATGCTAAAAAGGATGGGCGGGTGCC
Organism: Candidatus Contendibacter sp.; assembly: GCA_020890855.1. Lineage (GTDB taxonomy): Bacteria > Pseudomonadota > Gammaproteobacteria > Competibacterales > Competibacteraceae > RXIV01. The sequence goes on from JAJHPN010000371.1 coordinate 24,667, forward strand.
AATGGATTTTCCCACTCCATTTGCGCATACCCCGAGCTTTGTCGGCAGTCACACCACCGGCTGGGATAATATGCTGGAAGGGATTCTGAATTACTTCACCCTTAAAACGATGGACGACAAGGTCGTTGGCAGCAACGGCAAGCTCAATATCGTGACCGGTTTTGAAGGTTATCTGGGCAATCTGCGAGTCATCAAGCGGATGCTGAACGAGATGGACGTGGACTACACCTTCCTGTCCGACCCGGAGGAGATTCTGGATACGCCCGCCGACGGCGAATTCCGCATGTATGCGGGCGGCACGACTCAGGACCAGATCAAAGACGCGCCCAATGCGATTGATACGCTGCTGTTGCAGCCGTGGCAGTTGCCGAAGACCAAGAAATACATACAGGAAACCTGGCGTCAACCCGTTAGCGCTATCAATATCCCAATGGGGTTGAGCTGGACGGATGATTTCCTGATGAAGGTTTCGGAATTGACCGGCAAGCCGATCCCGGAATCACTAACCCAGGAACGCGGGCGGTTGTTGGACATGATGACCGACTCCCACACCTGGTTGCACGGCAAGCGTTTCTCGGTGTTCGGCGATCCCGATTTCGTGACCGGCATGTGCCAGTTTCTGATGGAATTAGGCGCTGAACCGCTGCATGTGCTCTGCCATAACGCGAATAAGCGCTGGGTCAAGGACATTACCAAACTGCTCAAGGCGTCGCCCTATGGCCAAGAAGCTGAAGTCTATTTAGGCAAGGATCTTTGGCATTTGCGCTCGCTGGTGTTCAGCAATAAACCCGATTTCCTGATCGGTAATTCCTACGGCAAGTTTATTCAGCGTGACACTCTGCATAAAGGGAAAGAGCATGAAGTGCCGCTGATTCGGATAGGTTTCCCGTTATTCGACCGTCACCATCTGCACCGTGATACGACGCTCGGTTATGAAGGCGCGATGCACATGCTGAAACTGCTGGTGAACGCCGTAATGGAAAAGCTCGACCAAGACACCATGACGTTGGGCGAAACCGACTACGCCTTTGATTTAGTGCGCTGACTTGAATGTAGAACCGGCTTCGCGCCGGTTTGACGGGCGGGAAGCCCGTCCCACATTCCACCACAGGAAATTCAGTCATGCCCAATGTGATGTTGCGAAACAATGCCGCTGGTGAATTGACGTTTTACATCACCAAGAAAGATCACGAGGAAACCGTGGTCGCCTTGGAGCACGCGGGACCGGGGACTTGGGGCGGTGAAATGGAATTGTCCGATGGATCGCGGTTTTATCTTGAACCCTTCGCGCAACCACCCAAGTTGCCGTTGACGGTGCGAGTGAAGCGGCTATGAGCAACGCCAGTCTACTCCCCGATAGTCTGGCGCTGCGGATTGGTCTGGCGGCGCGGCAACTGCCGGATACCAGTTCTCGCCAATTGTTGCAGGTGTTGGTTGCAGTGTTGGGCGAACCGCTGACTGAGGCCAAACTGAATGGATTGAAGGTCAAGGATCTCAAGACTGGCGCAAACGGCGCATTGGAGGAGATGGACGGAGCGGTGCTGCGAAATGCGCTGCGCTGTCTGCACGGTGAGGCTGATGCAGCCGCCCAAACGGCAGTCCCGGCGCCAGAACCGTACTCAGAAGGTGAATTGCCTAACTCAATCCGGGTCGCTTGCGCTTCGAATAGCGGCGAACGGCTGGATGGTCATTTTGGCTCTTGCGCCCGGTTCCTGATTTATCAGGTTTCGGCGATGGAATCACGGTTGATTGCGGTGCGGCCAGCGTCGGTGATTACCCGATTGAGCGTTGATCACAGTGCGGAACGGGTGGCGCTGATTAATGACTGCGATTTGCTGTGTGTGCTGTCGATTGGCGGTCCTGCCGCCGCCCGGGTGGTGAATAGCGGCGTTCATCCCTTCAAGCGCCCACAGGCTGAAGAGATTGTAACGCTGCTGGGTGAATTGCAACAAGTGTTGGCTGCCGAGCCGCCGCCGTGGCTGGCCCGGATTATTGGCCGTGTGCGCCCAGCGCCGGAATGGGTTGAGGAAGCCTCGTGATTACGCCGCGCCAACTCACCGACATCGCTCGACTGGCGATGGCCGAAGGTCTCACCCCGGCGATGCTTACTGGCCTGCGACGGATTTATCCTGGCGTCTATTTCACCAGTTGTCTGGATGACGACGTGATTGGAACCGAGCCGGTATTACAGAGAACAGGATTGAATCTTTATCTGGTGGACAGCCGGCAACACTGCCTGCGACTGACTGAAGATTTCCAGATAGCCACGGGCGTCGTGTTGGCGGCGGTGACTGAAGAATGTGCAGATTCCTGATGGAAGACATCATTTAACCCAATGAGGTAATCATCATGGCCAAGATTGGTTTGTTCTATACCACTGACACTGGCAATACCCGCAAGATCGCCAAGCGGATCAAAAAGCAGTTTGCGGAAGATGAGATCGAACTGTTCGATATGGCCAAGACTACGCCGGAGGAGATGCTGAACTGTGAAGCGCTCATAATCGGTACGCCGACCTTGGGCGATGGCGAATTGCCTGATCCATTAACTGAATTTCTGGGTCAACTGGAAGCCCGGCACCTTGAGGGTAAGCCTGTTGCCTTGTTCGGGTTGGGTGATCAAGTAGGCTACCCTACCGAGTTCGTTGATGCGATGGGTATTTTGTATAAAAAGCTCAAGAAACTGGGAGCCAGATTTATTGGCGGTTGGCCTGTAGAAGGCTACGAGTTTGAGAAATCAAAAGCGCTGCGCGATGGTGAATTCGTCGGTCTGGTGCTGGATCAGGACAACCAATCGGATTTAACCAACGAGCGAATTGAAGAATGGCTGGAGCAGGTTA